>JAYSUZ010000284.1:0-6753 GCA_043718845.1 Cytophagales bacterium | reverse complement strand
ATTTGAATTTTAGATTTGTTAGAAAAGAAAATGATGTAATAGAAGTAAATGATGACAAAATAGAATTATCTATTTCCTTTAAAAAAAATATTCAAACTAAAATATTTTATGAATTTTTAAATGATAATTTAGATTATTCAATTTATACTTACAACAAAATATTTAGAAAAGAATTATTTCAGGATGGTTTCTTTTTATATGAAAAGTATTCAAGGAAAGATGTTTGTCGTATATTGAACTGGAAATTTAATGAAGAGGCAACTGTTTATGGTTATAAATTAAGCAATAACACCTGCCCAATATTTGTTAATTATCACAAGGAGGAAAATATAGCTTCATCAACAAAATTCCCGGAAAAACTCCTTAACCCATCGCAGTTTTTATGGTATTCAAAACCTCAAAGAAGATTATCTAATT
The DNA here is from genome assembly GCA_043718845.1 of Cytophagales bacterium. Lineage (GTDB taxonomy): Bacteria > Bacteroidota > Bacteroidia > Cytophagales > Cytophagaceae > JANYCO01. Next base: position 6,336 of record JAYSUZ010000284.1, on the reverse strand, counting down.
CCACCATTGTATCAATTAGAACTAATAATCTTATAAGATTGCCCTTGTTTGTGAAAAAACATAATGGTGAGGGTGCTGATTTTTACTACATAGGTAATGTAAAACCTAATGATAATTCTTTTGAGGAAACAACAATTAAGAATGACAAAAATGAAAATGTACCTGTAGTAAAAGTTATTTTAGAATTAAAGACACCTGTTGAGAGTTCAATTTATAATTATCTGACTCAAGTAAATAATACTGAAACTTCTGCGTTTGAAGATTCGGACGAAAAGATAATTTTTGAGCCGAGGTTAAGAAATCCTATTCCTCTTTATGATTTTTATGCCGCAGCTGGTTCGTTTAGTGAAATGCAATCAAATAATCATTTTACATTGATCGAAGGCCCAGGAAACATTAATCCAAACAACGATTATTTTGCATGTAAGATCATTGGTGAGTCAATGAACAGAGTGATTCCAAATGGTTGCATTTGTTTGTTTAAAAAGTATACCGGAGGTAGTAGAAATGGTAAAATTGTATTAGTAGAAAATATGGATATTCAAGACCAAGATTTCAATTCTGCTTTTACTATTAAGACATATTCAAGTGAAAAAGAGGTTTCCGATGAAGATTGGAGACACATTTCAATTGTTTTAAGACCTAATTCGTTTGATGATTCTTTTAAAAATATAATTATCAATGAAGAAGAAGCTACTGAAATGAGGGTTATTGGTGAGTTTGTTAAGATTTTGATAGAAATGTAAATAACTAAGTAAGCGTTTGTAAGTTTATTTAATGTTGTATAAAAGATGATAGTAGGTCTTTCGCCGTCGTTTGTGTCTCACAAACGACTCTCTCTAAGCAACAATTTCTTTGCCGCAAATATTCGCATTTTCGTCGCTATTGACCGTGCTGTTGCATAGCAAACAGATTGCTTCGTCGTACCGCCTTTGTCGACACTTCTCGCAAGGACGTATTTGGTTGAACTACAAAATAGCTGGCAGGAGACGCTGAGCCGCCAATAGTAAATAATTTTTGAGTAGGGCAAAAAAAGGTTTATTTAATTTTCCTAGCAGCATTGTGAATTCTAAGAATGGTTATCATTCCTTTTTGTAGCCTGTAAAAAATTCGGTAATTACCTTCAATTAATTCTCTGATTTCAGGTGCGTTTTTTTCTGGCACCATGCGTCCAGATTCAGGAAATTCGATTAGTTGGTCAACTCGTCTTATTATTTTGGAAATAAACCGAGCAGCATAGAAAGTCGAATCAAGTGAAATGTAATCGTTAATAGCCCGTAAGTCTTTTAGGGATTTTTTAGTCCAGTTTATTTGTGCCATTTAGCTACCATTTTCTTCACCTTGTCATGGCTTATGGTCTTACCAGCTTTTGCCTCTTCCATTCCTTCGTCAATTTTCTCAATTACGATTAGACGTTCAAGGAAGTCGTCTAGATTAAATTTGCTTGGGAGCTCATTTAGTGTATGTAATATTGTCGATTTTTGCATGATATAAATTTACGATAATAATGGAATTAATCAAAATGTGATGGACTGCTGCGTTTCCTGCATCTTTTGAGCCAGTTGGCACAAATGTCCACATTCGTGTCTTCTATAAAGAAAACGTCTGCGTTTTCATTGTTTAGTCCGCAAAGCTAGCATTGGACGCTGAGCCGCCAATATTTAGCTGTTTAGCTAAAAAAATGCCGGCACTCGACTCTTGTCGACTATAAGTTAGTCAACTAGTAGTTTACGAAGTTCTACTAAAAAACACCTACATAAAACACTAAAACTTCAAATTATAAGTAATTTTTAGTAATTTATAACTATTGAAATTCCTAAAAGTATCGATATTTGTAAAGTTTTAGGAATTTATAGGTATATTTGTGATATGGAAGGAATAGTTCGTTCGGCGTATATGGATAAGCTTTGGGTTTTGCGGGAGCAAAATCTAATCAAAGTGGTTACAGGGGTAAGGCGCTGTGGGAAATCTACCATCATGCTACAGTTTCAAGGCAAGTTGCTGGCGGATAATCCTAATGCTGCCGTATTGTCTATCAATTTTGATATACCCGATTATCGATTTTTGGCTGAAAAAAGCTGGAAAGAGGTATATGATTTTATAGAAAAATCACTGAAACCAACTGTAAAAAACTATATTTTTTTAGACGAAGTGCAAAACGTACCTCAGTTTGAAAAGCTGTTGGAAGGCTTATTTGTACATCCACAAATCGATTTGTATGTAACAGGCTCAAATGCTTATTTGCTTTCTAGCGAATTGGCTACCTTGCTTACAGGCAGAGCGTTTGAAATACATGTATTGCCCTTTTCTTTTGTCGAATATATAGAACTGTCTCGTAATAGAGATAATATAGATAAGGCATTTGCAACTTATATGCAAACAGGCGGTTTCCCAGAGGCCATCAAGCTATCGGCAGTAGGGGCAGTATATGCCAGCGAATATGTACAAACGGTGTTTCAGAATATCTACCACAACGACATCCAAAAACGCCATAAAATATACAACGAAGAGGCGTACTTGCGTGTCGTTAATTTCTTGATAGATACTGTAGGCTCATCTGTTTCAGCTACCAATATAGCCAATGTGCTAACTGGTAAAGGCAATAAAATAACCAACAAATCTATTTCCACTTACATCAATACACTTGTGGAGTCGTATCTATTTTATAAGGCAAATCGATATGATATAAAAGGAAAACAACATTTGAGTACGCAAGAAAAATATTACATGGTAGATTTGGGATTGCGAAATGCCCTATTAGGCAAAAATAGGAGTACAGATAGAGGGCATTTATTAGAAAATGTGGTTTATCTGGAACTTATCCGCAGGAATAATCAAGTATGGGTAGGGAAAATAGATACCTTAGAAGTAGATTTTGTAGTACGTACACCGGAAGGGTATACGCACTATATACAAGTGGCTCAAACACTTCAGAACCCCGAAACGTTAGCGCGAGAATTGAATCCATTTAACAAAATTTCTGACCATCATGAAAAAATGCTTATTACTATGGATTATGAAACGGGCTCGCACAATGGTGTAAAACAAGTGAATGTGATAGACTGGCTATTGGGGAAATAGAGGGCAATCTACTCCGTAACTAGCCATTTGGTTTAATGAAAGAATGAAGTTAAATTTGAAATAACAAGGGACTAAAAAGTCGGCTTTTCAATTCCTTGTTAACTTGAACCCGTTTATTTTACATTCCCTTAATAAAAAAATAAATAAGATGTTAAAGCACTACACCGTAAAGAGCGTATTTTTTTCAATAGTTATCTTATTCTTTATTTCTTCTTCGTACATCTATGTGGACGAAAATGGGAAACAAAAACTTCAACTGTCTTTACTTCTAACCAATCTAAAACAGCTTCATTTTGACCCGCTAGCAATAGACGATAAATTTGCTGAAAAGGTATTTGTCCTTTATCTGAAAGACCTTGATTATAGTAAACGGTTTCTTACTAGAAACGATTCGATTTCGTTAGCCGTTATCAAAAATAATATTGACGATGAATTGGAAAATAATCAATTCTATTTTTTTGAAAAGGCGAATAAACTCTATGAAGGCAGACTACAACAAGTTTCAGGTTTGTATAAAGACTACCTCTCCGCACCAATAGATTTTACGGCTGATGAAACCATACAGCTAGAATCGGATAAAAGAGCCTTTCCAAAAGACGAAGCAGAACTTAAGGAGCAGTGGAGGAAGTATTTGAAATACCAGGTGCTGATACTTCTTCAGTCTAAGTTAGCCGTGCAGGAAAAGGCGAAAGCCAACTCGGATACGAGTGTAACGATAAAAGTATTTGAGGTATTGGAGCAAGAGGCAAGGCTCAAGGTTCAGAAGGATAACGAGGAGCTATTTAAGCGCTTGCAGAGAGAAACGAAAGCAGAGCGTTATGCAGAATACTTGAACGCGATTGTACATGTTTTTGATCCGCACAGCGATTATTTTCCACCAAGAGAGAAAGAGGATTTCGATATTCAAATGTCTGGCAAGTTAGAGGGGATTGGTGCGACATTAAATGAGAAAGAAGGGTACATAAAAGTGATTTCTATAGTTCCAGGTTCACCTTCCTATAAACAAGGAGAATTGAAGCCAGAAGATTTTATTCTGAAAGTAGGCCAAGGCGACGAAGAACCCGTGGATATTGTAGATATGCGTCTAGACAATGCCGTAAAATTAATCAGGGGAAAGAAGGGGACTACTGTAAAACTCACTATTAAAAAACCAGATGGTACCATTAAAATAATTTCAATTGTACGTGAAGTAGTGCTCATTGAAGAGTCTTATGCTAAGTCCATAATAATTGTAGACACGAAGCATAAACAACGAATAGGATTTATTCATTTGCCGTCCTTTTATGCAGATTTTAAGGACAGGTATGGAAGGACTTGTTCCGATGATATTAAAAAAGAACTGATGAAACTCAACGCCGAAAAAGTAGATGGGGTAATCCTTGATCTAAGAAATAACGGCGGCGGTTCTTTACAGGATGTTGTAACTATGGGAGGGTTCTTTATTGATAGGGGGCCAATTGTTCAAGTGAAAGGTCGAGAAGGACTTCCTTCTGTATATGGAGACGATGTAGCCGGGACTATTTACGATGGGCCTCTGGTAATACTTATAAATCAATTTTCAGCTTCAGCCTCAGAAATTTTGGCCGCCGCCATGCAAGATTATAAGCGCGCAGTTATAATAGGAAGTTCTACAAGTTTTGGGAAAGGTACGGTACAACGATTTTATGACCTTACTTCTCCGTCTCAACTAGAGGATTTAGGTGCTTTAAAAATAACTACTCAGAAATTTTACAGAATAAACGGAGGTACTACTCAGTTGAGAGGCGTGGTGCCGGATATTATTTTACCCGATATCTACCGTTATATGGAGCTTGGTGAAAAGGAAATGGATTACCCACTGCCATGGGATGAAATTGCAGCAAGTAACTATGAAATATGGAGTCAGAAACCATTACGCATAAAAGATATTCAGACTAAAAGTAAAGCAAGAACGGAGCATAATGAAACGTTTAAACAGGTAAATAGTATGGCCACCTATTTAAAAGCAAAGCAGAATACTACCAACTACACGCTGAATCTTAAAACGTACCAGGCAGAAGAATTAGTGAATAAAAAAGTAGAAGAGGAATTTAAAAAAGAAGAAAAAGAAATTACGGATTGGGATTTTGTACCCTTAAAAGAAGATGCTCCTGCATTGGCCGACGCTGTAGTAGCGGCAAGAAGTAAGGCATACATTAAAACCCTTCAAAAAGATGCCTATCTTTTTGAAGCAATACAGGTAATTAAGGATATTAAAAAATAGAATAATTTAAGAAGCGGTATAGACTTTTTGGTTTACTTGATTTTAGTGATCTAGAGATACGTTTTTGGAGTTCATTTTATTTTAGAGTAATAATGCGTATTTTTGTACCCGTTAAATATACCTAGATTGAATTATACTATACCTATTACCACACTCCCTGTACAAGAAATAGTGCCACAGGTTATTGCTCATTTTGAAAATAATACGACACTGATATTGAAAGCGCCACCAGGCGCAGGGAAAAGTACGTTGTTGCCTTTGGTTTTTTTAAATGAAGCATGGCTGGGAACTAAAAAGATAATTGTGCTGGAGCCGCGAAGATTGGCTGCAAAAACAATAGCCATTCGAATGAGTCAACTTTTAGGGGAGCAGGTAGGCGAAACGGTTGGTTACCGCATTCGTTTTGAGGCACGAATTAGCGAAAAAACCCGTATTGAAGTAGTTACAGAGGGCATTCTGACTCGTATGCTTCAGTCCGACAATACGCTGGCGGATGTTGCGTTGGTTATTTTTGATGAATTCCACGAACGTAGTATTCATGCAGATGTAGCGTTGGCGTTATGCAGGGAAGCGCAACTCACCAAACGGAATGATTTGCGTATCTTGATTATGTCCGCTACAATGGATTTGCCTACGCTTTCAGCGAAACTGTCGTCTAAGATTATCGAAAGTGAAGGCAAGCAATATCCTGTAGCGATTCATTATACAGGTGAAACGGATATTCAGCTCTTGCCCGAACTTACTGCAAGAATTGTAAAAAAAGCGAGAAAAGAAAATGTAGGGGATATATTAGTTTTTTTACCAGGTCAAGCCGAAATACATGCGTGCAAAGAGTTGCTTGTTTCGACTCTTGAAAATACGGTAATACATACGCTTTATGGGCAATTGCCCTTTGCGCAACAACAAGCTGCGCTCGTGCCCGACAATTCGGGTAAACGCAAAGTAGTATTGGCAACCTCTATTGCGGAAACGAGTTTGACAATCGAAGGCGTTACTACTGTAGTCGATAGTGG
>JAYSUZ010000283.1:0-6788 GCA_043718845.1 Cytophagales bacterium | reverse complement strand
GTCTAACGAAGCAATAGAAGCGTCCATATAACCACTTTCGTTAGTAAGCAAATAAGCTTGCATAAGTAAAACCCCTTCGTTGGCAGCAGAAGAATTGCTTCCCCAACCAAAATCGCCACTAGACTTACCCATTGGGATACCAAATTGAGAGGTATTGAAAGCATATTGTTTGTACTCATTAGCCATCGCAATAATTTTTTCTTTCACCATTACTACGGTCTCTTTTTGCTCTGGGAAATCGCTTTCTTTAAGTCTTGCAATAGTATATAAGCCTAAGGTATTCACGCTTGCCCAGTTTGGTAGATTAAAGCTGTTGCGCAGTGTCAATTCAATATTTGCCTCTTCAAAATAACTCATCTTGCCCGTAGCTACCCAAAGTTCCATTGCAGCCCATTGAAATTCATCGGTTACATTAGCATCGTCATAAGCACCTGTTTGAATATCTGGATTGAATTTCGCATTCATAATAGGTTGATTGTATAATTTTGCAGGATTTTTCTTTGCCCATATATATGCTTTAACAGCAGCCTTAAGACAAGAATCTGCAAACACTTTGTCGTATTTTTTATAGACACGGCTTGCTTGAGCCATTACAGCTGCAAAGTCGAGTGTGGCAGCGGTACTTTTCATTACTACCCATCTTTTATTCGTTGCCGCATCAGGCATTATACTACCGTCAAAATTGGCATTCGTAAGTTTGTGGTATACGCCACCATCTTCGTCTTGCATAGTAGCCATCCATGTCAAGTTCCAACGGATTTCATCTAAAATATCAGGCGTAGTATTTCCACTTTCAGGAATAGTTAAGCTTAGTGTGTCAAAATATTTTGGAAAATTTTCATATAAATTCAAAAGTGTAAACGTGCTTATTCCAGCGTTTACAATATATTTATTGTAATCACCCGCATCGTACCAACCTTTAGTGCTGGATATGACAGTACCTTCAGGTCTTTTTTCTGTAGCCGCAGAGGCGTGTACATATACCTGGTCGTCTGGATGCCCTGCCTTTCTTAGGAAAATAGGACCTGCATATTTTTCTTCCAACGGCAAAGAAGCTCTTTGGTAATAGTAAAATCTCAACGACGCTTTTGCTGGTTCTAGGTTCACATTCGTTTTGATATCGAAGGGGTAAGAACTCCCAATCCCAGGTACAAATAAGGTATACGAACCTTGTTTTGTGAATTTAGAAAAATCAGCTTTACTTACATTTTCAGCCGAATATTCCCAAGTGCCCATCTTTTTGAGTACACCAGAAAATACGGTATCTTTACCGCCCACAGGTATAATAAAGAATTTTTCAGCTTTGGGCTCCACTACAATTGCAACTTTGGGGCCACTAGGATAAAATCCTAAATGATTTAACCGGATATTATCCGTTGCTTCTTGCGCATTTACAGCACAACCAAACAACATTGATAACCCTGCAAATAGTGTTATTATTTTTTTATCCATAACCATTGTTCTGTTTTAATAATTAGTAGCTATAAAATGTAAAAACTATTCCCCTAAGGCTTTTAGTTCTTGCATTTTTTTCTCTGTAATAACTTCCAGTTCATCAATAAATATAGTGCCGGTATATGGAGCAGGTTGCCCTCCAGCATTAATCATCATTAGAAGTTCCATTATCGTTTCAGGATTCAACGTTTGCGCATTTGGCCAAGCTTGTGTCCACTTTCCATTAAAATCGAAATAATAATTTTTCAATTTATCCGATACTTCTATTTTCTGAACTACTGGGCTACCGTTACTGTCAAATCCTTTTTTATCCTTAAGCGTAATTCTAAAGTCAGGAGAAGCCCCTTCCGCTCTCGCTTTCATACGTATTATATGATGCTCTCCAGCCATGTTTACAGGACCAAACGCATTCGATATATTTTCATACCCAGCACCCGTTTCGGCACATGTTACATTCAAAATATCATTTTTCCTTTCCAATGAAATTTTATCCGAACTAGAAGACCAGCTATAAATTTCTTCGGAAAAATCGTCTATCATACCACCTGCTACAACTTCTACTTTTGGCATATCCGCCTCTTTCATAGCTACAATACCATCTATGTAAAGCGTACCTGTCCATTCCGCACCACCTGGATTGATAAAAAACATAATCGAAGCGATCATTGTTTCGTCTACCTTCTGTGAATTGGGATACGATTGTTGCCATTTTTCATTATAGTTGAAATAATAATCAATGTACTCACTAGAAATCTTAACTTTTGCTTTTGGTCTGTCGGCGTTGGTATCAAAGCCATTCACATCTTTCAAGGAAATACCAATCAATGGAGGCGTTGTACCTTCGGCTCTCATTCGAACTTTTAGAACATTCGCTTCTTTCATATCCCAAAGGTTGAACTCTCTACCAAAGGGCGTATACTTTGGCCCAATACTTAAGGCTACCACCTTGAGCGTATCGCCTTTCCTTGTTAGTGTTAAGTTGTCTCCAGCCCACCAACCGTATATTTCTCCACCAAAATCATCTAAGACTCCTTTGTTAGACATTAACGCTGGAGTTCCTTTGTCGGGCTCTTCGCCTACCGCCAGCTGACTACTGTCATCAAGTACAGGCAATTCTGCGGTACAAGCTACCAAAGCCATAAAGGTAAATAAAATGGATATTTTAGAGAACTGCTTCATGCGTTTCGTTTAGTTTACAACTATTATTTACTAGGATCAAAAGGAGCACCATAGGTCAATACAGGGAAATCCCAAATCGCAGTTACACTTTTGAAAGGAGGTTGAGCAAGTACACCTAACTGCAACCTCGTAACTCTTGTAGGTTCTTTTATTTTGTCTCCACTTCCACCATTTGTAGCAGAGATACTCACAGGAAAATCGCTGTATTTTACACTTATCAATTTCCATCCTATATGTGTGATAGGATATTGATACACCCAAGCATCGTCCGAGCAAGGATTGTGCATATTTTTAGCTATTGTAGCGCAGTTTCCACCCGTAAGTCCACATTCATTTCTTGGTTTTGAACTTTCGGAAGATAAATCTGATTCATGAAATTCCATCAACAACGTAGTAACACCGTCGCCCGTTCCATAAACATAAATGTTGTAGTAAATTTGAGTCGGATCTGTCCATGCAGCAGGGAGTATATACCCTTGCCCCGATGGCGTACGGTGTTGAATACCGCCAACGAAATAACCACCTGCATCAAGCGATTTGCCCAATACACGGTAATAATATTTACCTTCTAGCAATGGATAAGTGTTCTCTCTTTTCGCATCTAAGGGCAGTACAGAATTGTCTGTACAATTGGCATGTCCCGATCCAATTGAAAATTGGGTAGGATAACCATTTTCAGAGGCTACTTCATACCCGTTATTAAGCCCGCCAACCGCAAGAATATTTGCTCCTGTAATAAAGTTCCGAGCTTTGAAAATCTTTACAATTTTAGTATCCGTAAAATCAGTACCTAAAAAAGAAAGTGTAACACTTACGTTTTCATCTTTTCTAAAAAAGCTAGCCCCGTCGTGACCTCCATTCCATATACCCCCTAAAGCATCTACGTCAATTTTATCACCTATACTTACATACGTTTTCTCAGCGCCAGAAGTTTGTCCTTTTATCGTAATGGTATAGCTTACTTTATGATTAAACGCTGCGGAAATAGAACAAGCGGATGCTACAAAATCAATATTATTGGTAACATTATAGTTGGATACAACAAAATCTGCTGGAGCGGAATAATATTCAGGTCCAAGATTCTCTACCGCTGTTCTTTTGCAACTGTATAAAATTAATCCTGAAATCAATACAGAAGAAACCAGTACTATGATTTTATTTCTAATTTTCATAATTATATTTTTTAGACTCGTTAACCTTCAACCCTAGAATACCATTGTATAATTCAAGAACAGTTGATTTATTTCGTAATTTCTATTTGATGCTGCAAATGTATTCATAGCGCTTATCCCTTGAGCTGTGAAATAAGTATTTTTGCTAAATCTGTAACGAATACCATACGAAATAAGTACTTGGCTTTCGTCCATTCCTGCAATAATATATGGAGAACCGGCACCGGCAGTGATTCTATTAAATTGATCTCTGCGCGCAAGGTATTCATTTCCCTTTGCTGTCAAATATTTAAACCCACCCAATAAATCCAATTGCTTTACTACTTCTGCAGTCAAGCCAAGATCAAGTATCGTACTCGTGAACGCTACAGAATTGGAGACTCCATCTCTTTTCGTATTTTCATATCTTACGCCACCTGAGATGGAAACGATTTTTTCAAATTTCAGCAGCTTATGAAGATTAAATAGTGTACCACCTCTTACGCCTGTGAATTTACGTACCTTACCCGTTGGTTCTTCGGAAACAATTTCACTTAGATTGTCTACTATGATATCGGCTTTTAATACTCTATCCATATCACCACCACTCAATGCAACCGTCATCCCTTTTCTATTAGGAGTAGCCTGACCATAAGGGGAGATATTGTTGTATTGTGGCAAATAATTCATCAACGTAGTTTGGATACCGGTATTACGAGCGGTTTCATCAGACATTCGATCGAGTAGTATTGGCGTTCTTGCTGCAGTATTATTGTCTACTGTAGGAAAAAGATTTGTAGTAGTAGGACCGTTCACTTCGAATATTCTTCTCGTCTGAGCCGAAGGACTTGTAAAATAGTACCCTACCTCTCTGTAAGAAGCAGACAACTTAATATTAAGCGGTTTGTATTTGACAAACAAACCTGCATCATAGAAATAATCATTTCCTGAAATGGTATCTTTTAATCCTTTTTCACGATAAGAATTCTTAGACATACCAAACTCTCCTAGTACACCAAGTTCAATATCGTCCATAGCATACGTAAACTTACCGTCGAAGGAAATAACGCTATTTTGATAATTAACAAGCGTGTCAATTGCTGTTTGTGCTAAATCTACCACTCTAGCCAAGTTGACTCCTACTTGTAGCATTTTACTTTGTACCACTTCTACTCTACCGCCAAATAATAAACGATCTGGAGTAGTGAGATTATTGCTTCTTTTTAGTCGAGTAGCAAACGCTCTGACGCCTAGTTTCTCGATTCCTTTATTAAATTTAAAATTACTCTGCGCATGCGCACCTTGCATACGCCATTTATTACCAGTATTAAAATTTTCATACGCTACAACACTTCTTCTTAGTGCAAAGGCATCCGCTTCATAATCGTGGTAGGACTCATTAAAGTTAAACACCGTGTAAGGAGTCAATTCCAAATCGATATCCCCGATTTCGTACTTCACTTTTTTAGCAATAATACCATCCAAACGCATCTGACGAAATACGAGCGATGTGCCGTCGCCATAGAAACCCCCAAAGGCATTTCTCATACGAAGTATTACACTAGCCCGCAGCGATTCGTTGGGCTGAGCATTCACCCCAATATCAAAGACCGTGTATCCATCGGTACTTTTTCGTTTCGAAGTAGTATCTTTTGCTTGACCAGCAGCAGTATCAGCCAGTAATATATTCCCTTTTAAGGATTCACTGGTCACCAATGCACGACCCAAACCGTTGAAATATACTATTTGAGCATTAGCACTGAACATTGATCCCGCAACGATTACGGTTAGGATTACGAATAGTGTTTTAGTTAATTTATTCATTCTATTGATCTGTTTATGAATTAGAAAAATATTTTAAGTTCAATTGTTGACTCCATACCTTTATAAGTATCAAATACGAAGTTGTTATCATTATGAGAAAACCACCTGTTTCTTAGGTATAGTCCCGCTTTGTTTGTAAAGTTATAATCAAGTCCAATCCCGATTCCATGACCTTTTTGATCAATCGTTTTGCCTGTTGCACTCGAAATAAGTTTGCCATTCACGTCTTTAATTTCATTGCCTTTACCGTCCGCAAGGTTCATTCGGCTGTTGCCAAGTACTCTTTCGAAACTTAAAAAACCAAGCACGGTGATTTTAGGGTGAATACCGTAGAAGGCGGTAACTTCTTCGTAGAAGGTTCTAATGAACGCACTGTTATTGAATTTTGGAGCAATTGATACTTTATCTGCAACCGAGTTAAAGTTATTGTAATTCGCTATAATAACTTCCTTTCTAAAAAGATTGAACTTGTATTTCAAACTCAATACTAAGGTATTGTATGACTTTTTATAATTTACGATCGAATCTGTGATGGTAAATTTTTCGTACGTTCTACGAAACAAACTCGTAGTTCTTCCATAAGGACCCGTTAAACTTTGGAAATAAGCAAATCGAGACGTAGTGAAAGGATTTGCTTGATGCCAATAAGAAATCATATTGGAAGAATTGACCGTATCGTTCATTATCTCTTGGTTGACTCCGTATCCAGCCATCACCTTCAATCTACCATAACTATTTTCGTGCTTCAAAGACAATCCTTGTCTGTTGTTAGTCATCTGACCTAAATCGGTAATAGCACCTTGAAAAGTGGTCACATCGTATGCACTCCCTACATTACTTGGTGTTCCAACGGCATGATCATTAGCGGAGTTCAGTATTTGACTGTTTATATTTACTACACCCCTGCCTATAGAATATACTTGTAAGCTTAAAGGGATAAAGGTAATTTCTTTTTTGAAATCAAGTTGGACAGAAATAGCACGGTTGTTTTTCCACGGATCATTTGCCGATTGCCATCCAAAATCTCTTCCTGTTGGAGTTATGGAATCCTTGCCCGGTTTATCGTATAGAAATTCATACGCTTTTTTGGTGATAAGCCCATCTTGCCATTCGCCCATCCCAACTTCATAGAACACTTTGAAATTGCTAAAATTTAATCTACCATCGGTCGTAATAATT
>JAYSUZ010000282.1:0-3106 GCA_043718845.1 Cytophagales bacterium | reverse complement strand
ATTGGAATGTATTTTTTTGTTTTAAAAAAATAATTTATCAACTCTAATGCTATAAAACCCAATATAAAAGACAAACAATACTGCACCCATTCAGGTGTTTCATTTACTATAATTTTTTTTCGCCCTGCCATTCCAAAAAGATTTTTCATCCCTCTCTTTTCTGTAATATAATGTGTAAAGGAATTGGTAACCCAAAGACCTATTGCAAAACCAATCACATTTCCCAAAACATGTTGCAAAAGCACATCGGCAACTTTCGCTTTTGTTAATGATTTAAAAAAAGAAAAAGACGCCTCTTCTTTTCGCCCTATGACTTTTTTTATTTCTTCAAAATCTGATAAATTACGTTCCCGCTCTTTTAACCAATTCAAAAAATATATATTTTCTTCCGCAGTTTCTTTTCCTGAAAGATGTTTTGAAATTAGAAGTAACTTTTCTGAATCTTGCATAGTTAAATTTAGTAAAGAAATATTTTATAAATCTAACCATTTTTATTTATAGAAATTAAATACTTGTCAGGATTTATATATATATTTCCAATATGGAAAATACAAAAATCCTTAACGAACCCCTTAAGATTAATAATTCAGGCATTTATGAATTATACGATTATTCTAACGCTTCAGATATAGCGCTCTCATCAGCACTGCTGCTAAGCTCCAATATAGAAAACGACTTGATGACTACAATAAAAATAATGAATAAAAAAAGCAAAAAAGAAGTTGATCGGTTGACATTAATGGCCTTCCAAAATCCTACGCTCCCCATGAAAGATCGAATAACAATTACGGGTAAATTTTTCAATCCTAAAAACCATTATTTAAAAATTGAACCCAAAAGTAGTACAATAGACATACTATTTTTATTGTACTTCTCCGCACTCGAAAAATAACGTAATAAAATTAGTGAAATTTTATTCCTATATTCAACTTGAATTCAAGAATTTCATAAAGAAAAAACCCATGAAAATAAAAATTTTAACATTAGTAGGAATACTTCTATCCGCCACAGAAACTTTTTCACAGAATCCCAATTTCCATATTTACTTATGTTTTGGACAGTCGAATATGGAAGGCCAAGGAACGATTGAGAAACAAGACAAACTGGTAGATAGTAGATTGAAAGTACTACAATCGCTGGACTGCCCAAACCTTGGGAGAACAAAAAACACCTGGTACACCGCCATTCCTCCCTTATGCCAATGCTATTCTAGTCTTTCTCCTTCCGATTATTTTGGCAAAACTATGGTTGAAAATCTTCCAGACAGTATCACCATCGGAATTATCAACGTAGCCGTTGGCGGTTGCGACATTCGGTTGTTTGATAAAAATAAGTATCAGGACTATACCAATACGTACAACGCTTCTTGGTATACCGACAAAATAAAAGCATACAATGGAAACCCCTACGAACATCTTATTCAACTTGCAAAATTGGCTCAGAAAGACGGTGTAATTAAAGGTATACTTTTGCACCAAGGAGAAACAAATACAGGCAATGTTGAATGGCCTACTTATGTAGATACTATATACAAGACTATGCTGGCCGACCTTTCGCTTACTCCAAGTTTAGTACCACTGCTGGCGGGCGAAGTAGTACATGCAGATCAGGAAGGGAAATGTGCAAGTATGAATCAAATTATTAATGAATTGCCAAAAAAAATCCCTACGGCCTATGTAATAACATCGAGTGAATGTTCGGCCAAATCAGACAATGTACATTTTGATGCGGCAGGGTATAGAAAACTAGGAACTAGATACGCCGTGAAAATGCTTTCTTTATTGGGATATAAATGAAAAAAAAACCTATAAAAAAAGCACTAACTTCTGATAAGTGGCTAGTTAGCATTTCCTTGAATGCGGGATTTCTTTGGTTATTTATTGTCTTTGTGTTACGAAGGGTTTTCCTCTATTTACAATTCGATTTAGTTGTATTAGGAATTCTTCCTAGTTTTTTTGCGGGACTAGGCCTTTATCTTTTAGTCTATCTTAAACTCAGGTCAAGACTAAAAGCAGCGATAGTGACCTTTGTAGTATTGTCCATTACAGAAGTTATTCAACTCTATACACCCCGTACGTTCGACCCGTTGGATTTCTTAGCTTCCGCATTGGGTATTGGCTGTGCAGAATTGATTAGAGGGTGGATTGAAAAGAAAAGGTAGATTAAAATTTCTTCACCGTACTTTGATCAACGGACAAAGCTAAAATTTTGATAGTTTACGTGTTTAGGATTCTTTGTAATTAGTTTCACACCGTTAAATAATATTCATGTTGTTTTGCCGAAAAATAATAGAACGTCAATAAAATTCAGGCTTTTGCCGTTGTCGAAATTGAATTATTCTTAATTTTGTAATTTCACTTAAACCGATGTATAAATAGTAGCTTCTTCTACGATACCTGCTTTCACAGGCTCTGATAAATAAAAATACATAAGCCAGAGGTTTATAGAATAGTTACTCTACAACCACTTTATAAATAATGATTTCCTTGCTAGTTATTAATTTTAAAATATAAATCCCATTCAATAAGTGGGGGACTTTAATCCTTCCACTTTCAACTATAGCTTCTTCCTTTACTACTAATTTTCCAGACAAATCCATCCATTCTAACATTTTATAATCACTACTTAATTTCCCCTCATTATGAACTGTAAAATAGTCTCCACTTTTTACAGGTTGTGGAGAGCAATTTGAAGATGATAACTCAAATGATTTTTGATCCTCTTTTTCAACTTCTTTAAGTGCTAATGAAGTGAAAATATCGGCAGGGTTTGTACTAATTTTCATGTCGTCAAACCAAGTATAACTATCAACTATTGGAACCCATGCAGTAGTGCTTCCTCCATGAAAAGTAGAAAAGTACAAGGCATCTACCTTATCGCCATTTGAAACAAACTGAATACCCGTCTTCAATAATGCTGGTTGCTCATTAATCCAAAGCTCGACTTCTCCATCATGGTTTGTGCCCGTATTTACCTTGACCCTTTCTATTATATTAAACCATTGTCCTTTGGTTATATAATAATCTAATCCACTTAATTGTAAGGTAATATCATCGCCGCAAGGAGGAATTATTTTATCCAAATGATATAAATAGAGTACCAATTT
>JAYSUZ010000281.1:0-3109 GCA_043718845.1 Cytophagales bacterium | reverse complement strand
ACATAATGATGAGTATCGTATTGACAGCAGAAGAAATCGAAGATCCTTTCGGGAAAGATTTAAACGACCTTCCAATGGATGAAATCGCATTGGGTATCAAAAAAAATGTGCTGGAAATAATAAAATATGAGTAACTTTCATCAATGTCTGCAACCCTATACGATATACTCGGCATATCTCCTTCCGCTAGCGCTGAAGAACTAAAAACTGCATACAAAAAACTAGCAAAACTTTACCATCCGGACAAAAACCAAGGCAGCAGTTGGCACGAAGAACAATTTAAACGTGTAAATCAAATTTACCAACTCCTTTCAGATCCCCTAAAAAGAAAGCAATACGATAACCTACTTGAATACGAAGCATTTCAAAAAAGAAGACCGCCCCAACAATCCGCTCCAAAATCTTCGACTACTAACCCTCGAAAACCTGAAGCTAAAAAAAATACTTCGAATCCTTACACCACTTACAAGCGTAACACTACAACTCAAAAAAAGACTAAATCACTTTCTGATTTAAAAATAAACTACTTAGTAGTGAGTTACTATATTGTGGGATTTTTGATGCTATGTTTTTATTATGAATACCAAGATTATTTAAAAATACAAACCTTAGTAGAGCAGGCCGCTGAACATGAAAAAAATGGACGTCACGACTACGCAATTACCTCTTATTCTCAAGCACTAGTTCTAGATAGAGAAAATGCCGAATTGTATGAACGAAGAGGTATGGCTAAAATCAAAGCAGCCTCTGATCTAACGGGTGCGCTAAACGACTTCTCCGCAGCTCTTAAAAATACCAACCACCCTGCTGATACGCTTCTATTTAAAAGAGCCAAATGCCTATTCCTTCTAAAAGAATATGCTCTTGCTATAAGTGATTATGAAACGCTGCTACAAAATGAAAGTACAGTTGCCGATTCTTCTTTCTTTTATAAAGCCGAATGTAATTTTAATCTCCACAACTATAGCCTTTCAATACCCGACTACACTGCATTTCTAAAGGCAACCCCAAATTCAGGAGAAGCGCATTTTCATAGAGGTATCTGTTATTATACAAACAAAAATTACAACGCCGCATTACCCGATTACAACTTCTCCATAGCTTGGCAACCCGAAAATGGGGAACATTATTTCCATAGAGGATTTATAAATTTTGCATTAAAAGATTCTTTAAAAGGATGTATCGACTTCCACGATTCATTTCTATTGGGATATACCGAAAGCTACGAAGTAAAAAAAATGTATTGCGACAAAGCGCTTTAATACCCCCTTTATTATGAAAAAAACAATACTATTCATATTCGTTATCGTTGAAATTTGCGTGACAACATTTGCTCAAACTACTCCATTCAGTACTCCTAATACTTATCGTTCGAGCACAAACGAACATTATTGGAAAAACCGCACTCCTTTTGCGGGCTATTGGCAACAAGATGTACACTATAAAATCCAAGCAGAAATTATAGATTCGCTAAACATTATTGACTGCAAAAGTTACGAACTAACGTACTGGAACAATGCCCCTTTTGAATTGAAAGAACTTTTTTTCCACCTCAACGAAAATGCTTTTCAGCCCGGCTCGCACTACCACAACCTTAATGAAAATAATGCAATAAAAACAAAATTCGGTTCCTACGAAGAAAAAGGATTAGGCACTACAATACAAAATTTAAAAATCAATAACAAAGCCGTACGTACCGAGTTGGACAATACAATTCTAAAAGTAGTACTCAATGAACCGCTCAAAACGGGAGATTCTATAGTAGTCACTTGTACCTTTAAAACCTACTGGGACAATGGAACTATGCGCCGCCGTAATAAAACATTTGAAGCCTTTAATGTAAAACATTTTGACGGCGTACATTGGTATCCTATTGTGGCGGTATATGATGCAAAATTTGGCTGGACCACAGACCAGCATCTTGACAAAGAATTTTATGCCAACTTCGGCACCTTTGATGTAGCCCTTACCTTCCCTCAGGAATATATAGTAGACGCCACAGGAAATCTCGTAAATAAAAAAGAGGTACTACCAGACTCTCTTCGCGCAAAATTAGACATCAAAAATTTTGCAAAAAAACCATTTAATGAAGTACCCTCTATTATTATTCCAAAAGTAGCAGGAAAGAAAAAAACATGGATCTTCCACGCTGAAAATGTCCACAACTTCGCGTTCACGGCAGACCCTACGTACCGCATCGGTGAAATAGAATGGAAAGGAATAAAAGTGGTCACGTTGGCGCAAGAACCCCATGCCTCCAAATGGCAGGAGTCGGGGTGGTTTACCAAAGAAGTAATTCGGGTGTATTCCGAAGACTTTGGTATGTACGCTTGGCCAAAAATAATAATTGCAGACGCCAAAGACGGGATGGAATATCCCATGCTTACCTTAGACAATGGCACCTACCCGCAGCATCAAAGTTTATTAGCACACGAAGTAGGACACATGTGGTTTTACGGCATGGTAGGGTCAAACGAAACGTATCGCGCTTCGCTTGATGAAGGCTTTACGCAGTTTCTTACCGTTTGGTCTATGGATAGAATACTGGGCGCCGTACGCGATAAATTGGGGCCTACCAAGTACATTGACAAATTTATCGATTCCTCCAATACACGTTATGAAAATCTATATTACCCCTACATCAATCACGTAGTCGAGGCTTACGACGAACCTCTTAATACGCATTCATCGGGGTTTAATGGAGCCTTACGCCACGGTGGAAACTACGGACTAGTATATTACAAAACAGGTGTGATGCTTTATAATTTAAGGTATGTGCTGGGTGATACCCTTTTTCTTGCGGCTATGAAACACTACTTCCATAAATGGAAATTTGCGCATCCCTATCCTGAAGATTTTAGGCAATCTATTATTGAATATACACAAACAGACTTAAACTGGTTTTTTGATCAGTGGCTGGAAACTACCAAGTATATTGATTACCGTATTAAAAAAGTAAAAAAAACGGCGCTCAATACATCTCATGAGAAAACTAGTACTACCCTAGTGTTTGAACGGAAAGGAAGAATGCAAATGCCGATCGATTTTACCGTAACTACAAAAGACTATAAATCGTATCGTTATTCTATTCCCAATACTTGGTTTATAA
>JAYSUZ010000029.1:0-4706 GCA_043718845.1 Cytophagales bacterium | reverse complement strand
TTTTTTTTCAATTGCGCGAAAAAAAAAACAATTTCAGTAGAACTGCCTTATTATAATGAGCCTGATTTTACCCCATTATTTATAAAAAACAACTTAGAAGTCAGTCAAAAAATTACGCATACAATTGGTGATTTTTCTTTTTTAAATCAAGACAGCCTATTCATAAATCAAACGAAAATTGAGGGTAAAATACACGTGGCAAATTTTATATTCACGTCTTGCGGCAGCATCTGTCCTACGATGACAAGAAATATGAAAATAGTGAGCGACAGTTTGAGTGGCCACAAAAACCTTGTTTTTTTATCCTTTTCTGTAACCCCTTGGATCGATAAACCCAACGTACTTCAAAGGTATAAAGGAGAAAACGACATCAAAAATAGAAATTGGGAATTTCTTACAGGCGAAAAAGGCGCTATTTATAAATTGGCGAGGCAGTCCTATTTTGCAGAAGAGGATATTGGGTTTAGCAAAGACAGTACTGAATTTTTACATACAGAACATTGTATTTTAGTCGACAAAACAAAGCGCATTCGCGGCATCTATAACGGTACGTTGGCCTTGGAGATGCATCAATTAATAGACGATATAAAAACATTGGAACAGGAGGAATAAAATCTTTCGGCACAGATAATACTATTCGTTAAACTAAGCATTATGGATATCACAACAGAACTTAAGCATACCATCAGAGACATTCCGGATTTTCCTAAACCAGGGATTGTATTTAAAGACTTGACCACAATTCTTAAAAAACCAGACTTGTGTCTTAGAATTACGGATGCATTGTGCAAACAAATTGAACCTTTGGCACCAGATGCGCTTGTAGCGTTGGACAGTAGAGGTTTTTGGTTTGGACTACTTATAGCCACACGCCTAGGTATTCCGATGATTCCAGTCCGAAAAGAGGGTAAACTGCCCTACAAAACAGTAGCAAAGGCTTATGCCTTAGAATATGGCGAATCAATCGTTGAAATGCATATTGACGCACTTCAACCTGGCTGGAAAGTTCTTGTACACGACGATTTGCTTGCTACAGGAGGAACAGCAGCAGCAGCTTCTTCTCTTATTATTGAACAAAAAGCGCTCGTTTGCGGGTATTCTTTCATTGTCGAACTCGAAGCATTAAAAGGAAGGGATAAACTATCGCTATACTCCGCTTCTATTTCTAATCTTATCTGTTATTAACCGATTTGAAAATACTTTAAAAATAATTATACCCTTTTAGTACCACTTAATTTCTTATCTATTTCTTCCTAAAAACATAAAAAATGAAATAAATAGCGTTTTATCGTTTGTTCATTTTTTATGTTTTCAGTTCACTACCATTTTCTATTTTTTTAATGGTTACCAAAATTTTTATTAGGATATATATGCTATATATTGTAATAATATAAATAATATATAGTATTATTTATATATAGAATCAAACTAATATTAAAATCATCAA
Organism: Cytophagales bacterium; assembly: GCA_043718845.1. Taxonomy (GTDB): domain Bacteria; phylum Bacteroidota; class Bacteroidia; order Cytophagales; family Cytophagaceae; genus JANYCO01. Next base: position 3,259 of record JAYSUZ010000029.1, on the reverse strand, counting down.
CAGTATGAAGACAAGGCTACTAAAAAAGGATTACGCTATTCGGCACCAATTATTGAGCTGCAAATATCTCTTTTTACTGCTGCTATTGGTTTCAAATCTAAGTATTATAGCACAACCATTTTGTAGTGTGAGTACTACAGGTCAAAATTTAATCCCTAATGGTAATTTTTCGCTTGGCAATACAGGTTTTTCAAACGATTATGCAGATCACTCAGTAGCTGCTGATGTGCTGGGAAATTGCCCAGGCTGCTATCGAAACTGGTCTATGCCAGATGAATATATGGTAACTGACAATACCAATAAATTTCACTTTCAATTTATTCCACCTGTAACCGATGTAACGTCCACCGCAGACAATAATTTTTTAATGGTAGACGGTTCGTGTACTGCAGGTAAAGATGCTTGGAGAACAAATGTAAATGTGATAAGCGGTGTAACGTATTATTTTGAAGCTTATTTAACGACACTCGCTTCTTCAGCTACAGTGCCCGCAGGAAATGTAGCCACTGTTCGTTTTTTGATTGGAGCTACTCAGTTGGGAACAAGTATGGTAGCACCTACAAGTACCGGTTCATGGTTGAAATTTACCAATAGTTGGGTAGCTACTTCTACCGGATCTGTTTTGATTACAATAGAAAATCTTTCCACAGGGTCTTGTAGCATGGGAAACGATTATGGGTTGGACGATATTAGTTTTACACCTGGTTGTGCTCAAGGTGCTTTAGGGCCAAAACCTGATCTTGGTGTTGATAAAAGTATTTGCGGAAATAGCCCATTACTATTAAATCCTGGTACACTGCCTGGAGGCTCTCGATATAAATGGAGTCCTGGAGGGCAAACTACTGCTACTATAAGTGTTACATTGCCCGGAACGTATTCTGTTTGTGTGGACGATGGAGTAAGCTCTTGCCCACAAGGAGATGAAATTATAGTAACTGGAACCTATTCCTTTGATATCGGAGGTCCTTATACTTTGTGTAATCCAGGATTTCAATTGTTAGATGCAAAACATTCTGGTACAGGAGTTACCTATCAATGGTTTAAAGAAACGAATGGTACCGCAGGGTTTCAACTTGCTGATACGATTCCTGCGTCTAAACTGAAAACCTATTTAGTGACCACCGCTGGTACTTATGGTGTGACGGTGACAGATCCAAGCTGCCTTCCCGCTCAAACAGACCAAACAATAATAACTTCCTTGGCCACAGCTATTCCAAACGATGCAAATTTTTGTGCCCCTCCTGCCAAAAATGTACCATTATCTGTTACAGGACCTGGTATTTATAATTGGTATGCAGACGCTAGTACACTTACCGTGTTGGCTTCAGGGACTACCACCAGTACTTATACAACACTCCCTATTTCCGCTTCTACCATCTATTATGTGGAAGATGTACAGTCCTATGTGACGAATATGGGTGCGTTGTCGATCCCTGCAGGAGCAAGTAAAAATAAAACCCAACTCACGGACAAAGCAATGGTATTCAACGCTGCCCGACCACTTACGATTGATAGTTTAACCGTTTATTGCTTTATCCCTTTCACTGCTGATCATGGTGGCGATACTTATGCTTTTCAATTTAAACTGTTGGATAACCCTGCCGATTACAATACAACGGCAGCGACTATTACAACGGGCGCTAGTTTTAGTAAAACTGTAAATCAGCTACAAACGTTGGGATTGATAAAACCAAGTTGGCCCACTTCAGGCATCGGCGATGTGTACGCTATACGCGTACCAGTAGGGCTTTCAGTAGCTACTGCGGGAGTATATAGATTAGGATTTGCAGCAGGTACAAATGAAACCTATATACAAACAAACATGGCCACCTACCCCTATCCAGATGCTGCTTTGGGCGGAGGTGTTGGTTCTATTAATTTCAGTAAACTGGGAAATAATCCCCCTACCATCGTCGAATACCAAGGGATGTTTGATTGGCGTATTACTTACAAATCAAATTGTGCAAGAATACCCGTAAAGGCAATTTTAAATTGTTCATTGCCAGTAGATTTAATCAATTTAACAGCAACCTATCGTTCTAACCAAGTACTACTCTCTTGGTCTACCTCAAAAGAGGAAAATAGCGATCGTTTTGTAATAGAGCGCTCTTCGGATGGTATTCATTTTAGTGCTATCGGTTACTTAAACGCTGCTGGAGATAGGCAAACGTTATCCAATTATGAATTTTACGATAATGCACCACTGTCTGGAATAAATTATTATCGATTGGTAACGTATGATAAAGATGGTGCTATGGCTACTAGCGAGATAAAAAGTGCTACCTCTACTAAAAACGATATTTATATCTCTCCTAACCCCAATAATGGCACTTTTATTATTACATTAAGCATTGAAAATGAGTCGGTAGAGTTATTTTTAGTAAATACACTTGGGCAGCTCGTTTATCATGCAAAAGAAAGTGCTACGGGCGGATATTTTGGCAAACAAGTGTCTATAGAATCACTACCTGCAGGGTTATACTTTTTGACGGTACATAATGGACAAAATACGTGGACAGAAAAGATTGTTAAACAATAAAATACGAATTACTAAAAAATAGTTAGATTGGGGTGTTATTACTTAGATAACAACCCAATTTAACTATATGAATAAATCGTTTTTAAGTACCGCTGTCTACACAATTGTTTTAGTGTTGCATTGTATTAATGTATTCAGTCAGGAAAAAGAAATGCTATTTGAGAAATACGACGTCTCCAATGGTCTTTCAAGCAACTGGGTAAAAGATATAGCGCAGGACCGCCAAGGGTATATCTGGCTTGCTACTTCTGATGGGTTGAACCGTTTTGATGGTAATGCCACAAAAAAATATGAGAACAATGAAGCCGACCCGAAGAGTATTCCCGTAAATTATATTAGATGTATTTTTGTAGATAATCAGAATTTTCTTTGGTTAGGTTATAATGGAGGTATTTCAAGGTACGATGCCGACAAGGATGCATTCTCACATTTTACAAACAATCCTAACAATGCCAATAGTATTTCAAGTAATAAAATTTCGGATATAACATGCGATTCGAAAGGAAATTTATGGATTGCTACAAAAGATAATGGCATTTGCATGCTTGATAAAACAACGTACAATTTTTCATCTTATACAAATACCGAAAACCCTCAAGTAAATTATCAAGCAGTGGTACATTGTGATAAGAAAGACCGATTATGGATTGGAACCTATGATGCAGGTATAAATAGATTTGATGTACGCACAAAAAAATACATTTCTCTTGGTACAGAGGG
>JAYSUZ010000280.1:0-3116 GCA_043718845.1 Cytophagales bacterium | reverse complement strand
TTTAAGCTTGGCTATCATTTCCCTTTCAGGCGGTGCTTATGCGCTTATAAATGGGAATATAGGAATGATAGAAGTGTACGAACGTATTATTATTTTTGGACATCTTTTTGTGGGATTTGTTTTTCTGATTTATGTTTTTGTAAATTTTCTTACGCTATTCGATAAAAAACAATCGATTGCGGATAGTGTGTATAAGCCCCAACGGTTGACCTATTTGGTAGTGCCAGCGGTAGCTATCGCTATGACTTTTTTCTTTTTTTTATACCAAAAAAAATATCCTTACCATCTCGCTATGTCCGGTTATTATACCTATGCAGGTGATGTAATGACGTATGAAGGGCAGTATTCGTTAGCATTCCGTTATTATGAACAAGCGGTTCAAAATGATTATCCCAATCATAGAGCAAATTATTCGCTCGCCTCGTTAGCCGCCACGATGGGAGATAACGCTACGGCTAAAGGATATTATGAAAATGCGTTATTTCGTGACCCTACTATTCAATCTTATATAGGGCTTAGCAATACGTATTTAGAATCAGGCGAATTATTTAAAGCGTTATTTCAGCTTCAAGAAGGATTAAAAAAATATCCTCAAGACGGACGGCTGCTTAATAATTTAGGCGTTCTGTACCACAAAGCAAATTTAGCCGATTCCTCTATTCATTATTTTTTGAAATCAAAACAAGTACTTAAAAATAAGGAAATAGCTACTTCTAATATTATTTACTTATTGGCCAAGAAAGAATTGTTTGACGAAGCCGATTCTATTATAAAGGTAGAACCTTATCCAACGCATAGTTCCTTTTTAAATAATAAATTGGCAATCTTAAATCAATTAGGGAGGAAAAATACTACTTCGATCGATTTTTCTATGTTAAAGGATACGACGTTGAATGCTAACTCTTACTGCTATTTAGTAAATAATAATATTAACACCTTGTCGGATACTTCTACGGTGCTTTCTTCTAAGATAGAAGCGTTTCTTTTGAAGTCTTCTAATGAAAGCTATAGCGATAGATTACGCTATCAATTGGCGTTGAAAAAATATTATTCAGGCGACCGTTTTGGAGCCATTCAGGATATGGCTTTATTGAATGCCAGAACTACGTTGTCTGCTGAGTATTCCACTGTACTAGGCTATTGGATGTTGGAGCAAGAACAATATGCAGCAGCGTCTGCCTATTTTGAAAATGCTGCTAAAGGGGGAAATGGAACCGCTCAACTTAATTATGCATTGTCTTCTATCGCTTCTGGTCAAGTGGATGATGCTCTTTTTATATTGTCTCAGCTTAAATTCTCTCCTGATAAAAACAGTTCGGATATAAGTGCTAAGGTTTTGAAAAATTTGGCTATAAAAAATAATAAGGAGGCGCTTTTGGTAGAAGAGCCCGAACGGTTGCCTTATTTTATAAGAGCGCTCAGCAGTGATGCGCCACGTTTTTACGAAGAGGTATACAATTCGTTTGTAAACCCACAAGCCAAAGTATATGCAGGTGTGGCATTAATTCAATATTATATCAAAAATAAGGAGGTAGAAAAGGCTGAAGGTGTAGCTGCTTCTATCAAGGATATTCAGGGGCTTAATGTATTTTCGGAAAGAGAACGTAATTATGCACAGTTATTGTTAGCCGTATCCACGAGAGATGCCGATTTTCTAACTAAAAATGCAACGGTGCTCCAACTTAATCCCGATAAAGAACTGTTGAGGAATTTCTTTATTGCAAATGCCTACGATTGCAGTCAAGACAGTGTAAAAGCATCGGAATATTACTTGAAAAGTATCGTAGCGGCACCGTACTACGAAAATACGTTAGGACATGCCGTTCATTACTTAAGTATGCATGGTCATCAACAAGATGCGTACGATTATGTTGTTGAGCTTATACAACTAAACCCAACTACAGCGCTTCAGAAAATTTATTTAGCCTTATGTTTAGATATGAATATGCTTAGTTATGCAGAATCTATGTTAAGCGAGCTGAAAGGAAAAATAACACCTGCAGAACAAGTAGCCTATACGAAAAGACTATTGGAGATTCAAAATCCTTAAAAAGCGTACATTTTTATTCTTTTTAGTACATGCTTATTAAAATTATTATATAAAAGGTCGTACTTTTTTATGTGCTGTCCGTATAAGATTGCAAAAGCAGGGCTATTTTGATATGAAAAGAATAATCGCAATTTTAATTTTTAGTGTACTCGTAGGAAGTTTCGGTGCCTATGCGCAGGATATTCAGTTTTCTCAGTTCTATGCGGTGCCTATATATCAAAATCCAGCCTTTGCGGGAAGTGCGCACGCTACAAGACTTACGGTGCACAACAGAATTCAATGGCCTGGAATCAATAGTACTTCAAGTCCTAATGCACTAAGTAAATACTCGACGGCTTATTTTGCGGTGGATAATTTTTGGGCTAAATATAGGAGTGGTATTAGTTTTCAAGTACTAAGAGATTGGCAAGCAGGTTCTACACTTAGTTCTACACAAGTAGGATTTCAATATGCGTATGAATTGCCTATTTCACCTAAATTCACCTTTCGCCCAGGCCTTCAAATAGATTACGTAGATCGAAACGTAGATTACTCTAAACTCAGATTTCCTGACAACTTTGATAATCAGACCGGTTGGGACGGTACAATTTTGCCTGGTGGGCCAAGAAAACAATTTGTAGATTTATCTTCTGGAGTAGTCCTTTATTCTGAAAAGCTTTGGGCGGGTTTATCTTGGCACCACATGAATACGCCTAATCAATCGGTATCTGGAGGGAAGAGCGATTTGCCTGCTAAGTTTGCACTTACAGGAGGGTATAAAATACACCTCAAAGATAGCCATCATGTTACCTACCTAGAGAGTGCAAAAGAAATTAGTATTACCCCTACGTTTCATTACAAATCGCAAGGCAAATCCGATCAAACGGATATTGGGGTGTATTTTATTTACGATCAGCTTATGGCAGGGGGCTGGTACAGAGGAGTTCCTTTCAAGCGATATCCCTCTTTTAGAAATAATGAATCGATTGTTTTATTATTGGGTTGGAAATATAAAACACTAAGTGTCGGATATAGTTATGATATGACACTATCAAAATTACAAACGGTAGGTACTGGCGGTGCGCAC
>JAYSUZ010000279.1:0-6827 GCA_043718845.1 Cytophagales bacterium | reverse complement strand
CAGTTTATGGGTGTACCCGCTACAGAAATAGCCCAGTACACGATTGCAAATTCTATATTCGCCATATTTTTCGCCTCTACCGCTGCAAATTATACGCTTATCAAAATGAATAACTTTCATCTTCGTCCGGTGTTGATTATTGGATTATCTTCTGTCTCTACTGCTGTCCTCTCACTTCATTTTATAGTAAATACAAATTGGTATGATGTACAAAAATTCAATGCGGTAGTCATTTTACTCCTTATTTACATGTTGGTATTCACCCTACGGAATGCAAAAAATAATTTCAACGCTCCGATAGAACATATAAATATAGGCTACTTGATTTTCGTGGGACTTTGTAGCGGCGTAGTAGCTTCCATTTCTGGATTGGGAGGAGGCATTGTCATTATCCCCTTATTAAATTCTGTATTTAAAACAGACATCAAAAAAGCGAGTTACATTTCCTCTGGCGTCATCATGCTTACCTCTCTATTCATGACATTGTTCAACATGACCGAAGATACACCCTCCGTTTTTCACAACTACAATCTCGGCTATATTATATTCCCCATAGGGCTTACCTTAGCGGCAGGCGTCCTCTTTTCGTCCTCCTTTGGTGTTCGCACCGCAGCCAAATTAAGCCCTACAACGATTAGCTATGTCTATGCTTCCGTATTAGGCATTGTGCTTCTTAAAAAAACAGTTGAACTACTAACTACTACAGTATACTAATGCCCTTAATTTTAAGCATAGAAACCTCTACAAAAATCTGTTCGGTAGCCCTTCGCCGAGGCTATACATTACTGGCTTCTGCCGAAATAGTAATTGAGCGGTCGCACTCGAAATACATCACGGTATTGATTAATAATCTTTTCACTTATTCTGGAGAAAAAATAACCGACCTAAGCGCCGTAGCTGTTTCAAAAGGACCTGGCTCCTATACTGGTCTACGCATTGGTGTTTCTACGGCAAAGGGAATCTGCTACGCTTTAGAAAAACCGTTGATTGCGATTAGCACCTTAGAATCTATGGCCTTCGAAGTAAACCGTTTCAATACCCAGAAAGCACTCCTTTGCCCCATGATTGACGCACGAAGAATGGAAGTATACTGCGCCCTTTACGATACGTCTTTAACGTGCACAGAAGCTGTAAATGCAAAAATAATAGACGAAAATTCTTTTGCTGAATTACTTACTGAACAGTCTATAATTTTCTTTGGCGACGGATCGCAAAAATGCATGGATCTAATAGGCAAACACAAAAATGCAATTTTTATAGATAATGTCTATCCTTCCGCTGTTCACATTGGAGCATTAGCAATATCGGCTTTCGAAAAAACCCAGTTTGAAGATGTAGCGTATTTTGAACCGTTTTACCTAAAAGATTTCATGCGCTTTGGATCGTAAATAAAATTTAACCTTCCTACAAAAACTCTATATCAACTCCTGCCTACTCACATTTCAAAATCAACTCCTGATCAAATGTCTGAGAAGCTTGTACGCCTATGGTACTTTTATTGAACGGCAGAGACGCACAATTCGCTCTTGCCGCTTTCACTGTATAGTGGCATTGCTTGCGTAGGTTAAAGGAATATTCCCCTTGTTGGTTTGCTTTTACATCTATAGACGTTTTATCAATATTATTTGTCAAAGTAATAGTAACTCCCGACTGTGGTACTTTAGCTGCGTTCACCACTTTCCCTTTTAGTACAAAAACCATTTCCGGCTCTGCTACATCTGTCTGATTAGGATCCAATACAAGTGCCACTTTAATAGTACCAGTCTGACCTGGCTGCAACACACTAGAATTGACCGTTACCTTCTGATCATAATACCCTTTACGAGAAACGTAAACTTCATAATTGGTTCCAGCCGAAAGTTTTGTAAACATAAAACCACCACTTACAACAGTAGTAATACTATCCACCTTTTTTCCATTTGATTTAAGAATCAATTTCGCTCCGTTCAGATTTTCGGCAGTACCACTTTTTAACACTGCCCCTTTGATAGCACTCGTAGCCGTTGCTTCTGTTTTATTTAATATTCCTCCAAAAGGATCTTCCTCTACTGACTCTTCTTTCTTAACAACGACAGTAGGCACTACTACAGCAGGTTTTACCACAGGTGGAGGGGTTACGACTACTGGTGGTACTACTACCTTCGGCTCTTCTTTCTTCACAACTACTGGAGGAACTACAACAGGCGGAGCGACAACAACCGGTGGCGCTACTACTTTCGGCTCTTCTTTCTTCACAACAACGGGAGCAACTATAATAGGCATTGGCTTTTCCTTCACCATTACTTCCAATACATCTGTATTTACAGGAGCAGGCTTATATTCTGGTTCCTTGTTCGCTATTTCCTCACTTTTAATAACTTGTTCTACATAATTCTGACAATTTCCCGACATTACCGCATCTATCCTAGCCAAAGACATGGGCTTTCCCATCGAAACAATTTTGAATTCCGATCGTCTATTTATTTGATATTCTTCATCGGTACAAGCCACGCCATTTCTACATTTGTTCAACGGCAACGTCTCCCCATACCCTTTCCCTGCTATGCTTGTGATATTGATTCCTTTTGATTCCAAATATTTTTCAGCAGACTTCGCTCTTTTGTCTGATAAAATTAAATTTTTTGCATCATCGCCTCTGCTGTCGGTATGCGCCCTTAATTCAATTTTCATATCAGGGTATTTTTTCATCACCACTAATAATTTATCCAACTGAACTCCAGCCTCTGGACGAATATCCCACTTACCCAAATCGTAATAAATATCTTCAAGTTTCACCACATCCCCTTTGCAAAGCATTCCAAAATTGGCTGGAATAGTCCGATCCGATTCAATGCCTACCGTAGAAACCACCGTTGAATTCACACCGCAATTTTCTTTTATCGCACTGATAGCATAACAACAATTTTCTTTCAGACGCATCGTATAATCTCCACTGGCATCGGTTATCAATTCGTCTGTCTGCCCCGTACAGTTGTTAAATATTTTTAACCGCACATTAGCCATTGGTAGTTTATCGTCTTCACCATAAACATTACCTTTCACATAAATAAAGATCTCTTTTGGCAGCAGCTCGATTTTAATTTTACTAGTATCGCCCCTTTTGAGGTCTATTGTATTTAAATTAATTTTCTGACTATGGTATCCTTTTCGATCTACGAAAACAATATAATCTTTACCTGGAGAAAGCTTTGGAAACGAGAACAGTCCATATCTTGGAGTAATAACACTGTCAATACCCGTCCTTAAATCACGCAAAACCACTTTGGCACTATCAATTGGTGAACCTGTTTTCTTATGTACCACAATCCCCTCAATGGCAATAGTAGTAGCGCCTACAAAACGAAAACGAAAAATATCATCATCGCTGGCACCCTTCCTTCTATTGGAACTAAAAAAACCAGTTCTGAAATCTTTATCTGCAATAATTCCAAAATCATCTTTCTTTGAATTTATAGGAAATCCTAAATTTGTAGGTTTCGTAAAAATATTATCTTTCTGTCCAAATATATTCAACTCTGTTTCCGAAAAATAAAGATCCAATCCTCCCATTCCTCCCCATCCGTCAGAGGAGAAATACAGATTGCCATTCTCGTCTGAATAAGGAAACATTTCATTTCCTTCTGTGTTAATATTTTTTCCACAGTTGATTGGCGAAGACCAATGATCTCCCTCCCAGTTACAAACATAAATATCCGACCCTCCAAAACCGATAGGTGCATCCGAAACGAAAAATAATTTATTATTATCTCTACTCAAGCAAGGATGGCTTATTGAAAATTGATCGTCGTCCAATTCTATTTCCTTCACATACGACGTATCCGATTCGGATGTGTTTTTATTGAAAGAATTCAGCCCCGTAAATTTTACATAATACTGGAATTTATTAAATTTAATAGGCATAGCGGTAGTCCATTCGTCGCCTATATGTTTCGAACTGTATATTTTCAATTTACTTACGCCGTCTTTACTTTTTCTTAGTTTGCCGCCATGAAATCCATTTCGGGTAAACACCATCGAATCTAAATTTTTAGAAAAACTAGAAGGTCCTTCATGGTATTTGGAATTTATTTTTTTATTGAATGGCACTACCAACGATTTCGAAGACTCCATCCATGCGCTCTCTTCCTTCAGAAATGTATTCCCATAAAACCCTAAAACTTCAGAATCGTTACCAGAGCTTTTTGTATCCTCTGCGTGTCCATTCACATGTCCGGAGGAATCGTACTGGCTTGAAACAACATCTTTAATCATTTCAGTATAGAATCTTTTACCGATTATCTTACTGGTGTCCTCTACATAGTACAGATTTAAAAACGCAGATTGATCCCAACCATAAACATATTTCACCGCACCACCTTGACTCCTTGCAGAGCAAAAAACAATCCCTTTCTTATAATACATTGGACTGAAATCAGCTTGAGGAGAATTTATTGCAAGAAATTCAATCTGCCAACTAGCCGAATCTTTATAGAATTTTTTAAAATTATTATACGAATTAATAAACCGTTTCCCTCTAGCGTCAATAGCCAGAGCACTATCGTATTTTTTATACCATATTTTCGCCTGGTCGTATTTGCCATTCTCAGCCAATGCTTGTGCATAATACAGCTTATTCAACAGCCCAATACTATCCTCTACTACAAGCTGCGCATAAAGCCTTTCAGAGTTCCTAGTATCGTTAGACATACGATAACAGGATGCCAACTTTTTTTTAGCTTCTATATTTGTTGAATTTTTGTGTAAAATCTCTTCGTACAAAGGGATTGCTTCTCCGTATAAATACTTCTGATACGCATCATTTGCCATCCTCATTTTAAGATTCTGAATCACCTGTGCTTGAGAAGAGATAGACAGCGAAAACACTCCCAAAAAGAAGACGGGTAGCATTAGTGCTAATTTAATATGATTAAAAAACATTTTCATAAAACCTATTTCATTTACTAATCTTGCTTATACGTAATTTCCGTTGTTATGTTGTACCTTCCAAATACAGTACAATTTAACTATTTTATCCTCATTTAGAATATTTTACCAAAATTTAGTATCCCATTGGGATCAAAAACTTTCTTTATATCCCGCATCAATTGCAGTTGTTTTTCGCCCAATGCAATATCAATATAAGGTTTTTGTACATAACCAATACCATGTTCGCCCGAAATAGTACCTCCAAGCTTAACGGTCAACCGAAACAGCTCTCTAATTCCTTCGGGCACTTTCACCTTCCAATCTTCCTCCGATTGATCTTTTTTTAGTACAAAAATATGCAGATTACCGTCTCCTGCATGGCCAAAACAGACCGTATTAAAATTGTACTTTTCGCCAATTTCCTTAATTCCCACAATCAATTCGGGCAAATATGCGCGAGGCACTACGGTATCTTCTTCTTTGTATACAGAATTTGCCTTTACCGCATGTGCCACATTTCTGCGAAGCTTCCAAAGATCTTGTTTCTGTTGGGCTGTATCGCCAAAAAGAGGCTCTTCGATATCAAATTTCGACACCACTTCGTATATTTTTTCTGCCTCTTTTTGAAGCAATTCCATATCGTTGCCGTCTACTTCTACCAACAAATGCGCTTCGATGTCTGCCGCTACAGAAACCGCCAGCCCCAAATACTCCGCCGACCAAATCAAGGCATCGCGTTCCATAAATTCTAACGCCGAAGGTGTAATTCCAGCCATCAATATAGCATTCACCGCCTCGCAAGCTTGTTTTGCTGAGCGAAAAGGAATCAACATCACGACATCATTTGTAGGATGTGGTATCAATTTCAACACGGCTTTTGTAATAATACCCAACGTCCCTTCGCTGCCAATCATAAGCTGTGTAAGGTTATAACCGGTTGCATTTTTTAAGACATTTGCACCTGTCCATATAATTTCTCCTGTCGGCAAAACCACTTCCAGATTCAATACATAGTCTTTGGTAACCCCATATTTCACAGCCTTTGGCCCGCCGGAGGACTCTGCAAAATTACCGCCCAAAAAACAACTCCCTCGACTTGATGGGTCGGGAGGATAAAATAATCCTTTTTTTGCGACTTCCTCTTGAAATACTTGCGTAATAACGCCCGTCTCTACCGTAGCTTGGAAATTTTGTTCGTCAATATTTATTATTTTAGTAAAACGCTCCATAGAAAGTACAACCCCCTTATGGATGGGCAACGCTCCTCCACTCAACCCTGTACCGGCACCGCGAGGCGTTAGAGGAATTTTATATTCGTTACAAAGTTTTACGATTCCACTCACCTCTTCTGGAGTAGCGGGCTTTACGATTACATCAGGATAAAATCTAAAATCTTCGGTCTCGTCGTGGGCATAATGTTCGCGAGACTCCTCGTCGGTGAAGACAAATTTTTCGCCCACTACCGCCTTCAACTTTTCCAACACCTCTTCTATAATTGTACTTTGAACCATCCTAATAGCATTTTACTACGCAAAGTTAAAAAATATCAGCCCTTTTTGCTCATTTATTTTGGTCTGACTTAAGGAATTCTTAAATTTAGAGCATAGTTAAGATTTACGAGGTTATCTCATCCTTTTAAGTCTAAAAACGGACAACTTTTACTACGAAATACCTCAATTATGCGCACTGTAGCCGAAATACCCCACAGCGATTTTAAAATTACTGTTTTTGCTTGGAACAATAAGTATATTATAAAACTTGAAAAAGGCAACTACGAACAAACCTATAAAGTAAGTGAAATGGAAACGAGTGGCGATCAAGATATTCATACGCTCATCAACGACGAAGCGTTCATCAATGCAGCACGAGAGCGTTTCAAAGAAATGAATCAATCGCTAAATAATGCGTTGAATCGATTGTAA
>JAYSUZ010000278.1:0-6834 GCA_043718845.1 Cytophagales bacterium | reverse complement strand
ACAGTGCGAATGAGAATCCTTTTAACGTTTCGCCTCCAAATACAAACAGGATAATTACAACCATTAATACGGTAAAGGTAGTCATGATTGTACGGCTTAACGTGTAGTTGATTGCTTTGTTAATCAAGTCGCCCAGCTCTTCTTTGTTGAAGTCGTTTAGGTCTTTCTTCGTATTGTCAAATACCTCTCGTACACGGTCAAATACAATTACCGTATCGTTGATAGAGAACCCTACGATAGTCAATATTGCCGCTACGAAAACTTGATCTACTTCGTATGCAATACCAAATAAACGCAGTATCGAGAAGATAACGATAACCATCACGGCATCGTGGAAAAGAGCGGTAACACCTCCAAGAGAGAATTGCCATTTTCTGAAACGAATTAGAATATAGATAAATATACCAATAAGTGAAAGTGTAAGCGACCATACTGAAGAAGTTTTAATGTCATCTGCAATTGTAGCACCTACTTTATTGGAGTAGAGAATAGCAAATTTAGCTCCTTTGTAGTCTGTCAGCCCTTTGGTAAGTGCCGTTTCTACTAATTTATCACCTTCGGAAGATTCGTCGTCAATAAGGAAACTCGTGGTAATTTTTATTTTAGTATCGCTTCCAAACGTTTTTACTTCTGTGCCTTTGCCTTGGAAATCGTCTTCCAATTGAGCTTTCACATCTGCCGCAGATACGGGTTCTGAGAATTCTACTACAAATGAACGGCCCCCTTTAAAGTCAACACCAAAGTTTAAACCACCTTGCATGAAAATTGTTATAATCCCTATTACAACTAATGTTGAAGAGAAGATATAGGCAATTTTTCTTTTGCTTATAATATTGAAATTTAAATTCTGGAATAGATTTCTAGAGATTACGGTAGAGAATTTAACAGAATTTTCATCTTTATCTTTCACCATCCATAATACTAGTACCTTACTTATAAATACTGCGGTGAAGAAGGAACACGTAATACCAATTATTAACGTAAGTGCAAAACCTTTAATAGGACCAGATCCTAAGAAGAATAAAATCACACCCGTAAGTAAGGTGGTAACGTTGGAGTCAAAGATAGAGCTAAATGCTTTGTCGTATCCTAAGTCTATCGAAGCGCGTAGGCCTTTCCCTGCCGCTAATTCTTCTTTGATACGTTCGAATATTAATACGTTTGCATCTACTGCCATACCTATAGTAAGTACTATACCCGCAATACCGGGTAAGGTAAGCACAGAGCCAAAGGAAGCAAGTACGCCCATTGTAAATAGAATATTGAAAAGCAATGCAACGTCTGCTACAAAACCACCTTTTTGATAATACAACATCATAAAAACGATCACAAGTGCAAGTCCTGCAAGCAAAGAATACAAACCAGAGGCAATCGCTTCTTTACCAAGTGTTGGGCCTACGCTTACATCTTCAACGATGCGCAATGGTGCAGGCAGTTTACCAGCCTTAAGAATATTCACAAGATCTTTTGCTTCTTCCAATGTAAATTTACCTGTAATCGAAGAACTACCATTTGGTATTTCGCCGTTCACCGTTGGTGCAGAGTAGCAGAAATCATCAAGAACGATTGCGATTCTTTTAGGGTTTTTAATTACGTCTTTAGAGGCTTCCGCAGTCATCTTTTTCCAAACTCGAGCACCTGCAGAATTCATATTCATGGAGATCTCATAACCTTTCCCGTCTTGCGCTACACTCCATCTAGAGTCTGTAATCGCTTCGCCAGTAAGTTGTGCTTTTCCAAATTTCCCTTTCTTGCAAGGCAAAAGTTCAAGAAGCATGTCTTTGCCATCTTTAGTCTTTTGTGCTTTTTTCTCCCAGTAGAAGGAGAGTGTAGAAGGAAACATTCCTTGCACTTTTTGCATCGACAAGATTTTAGATATTTTAGCGGTGTCTTTTACGGAATAAACAAGGCCATATCGGTCTTTGTTTAAGCTAAACAATTCTGAAACATCTTCTCTCTTTGTGCTGTCTGCAGCAGTAGTATCTGTTTTTGGATTTTTTGCGCTAGCGCTAGTATCTATAGCTAATGTGTCCGTAGCCAATAAATCGTCGTCTGTAGATAAATCTTCTTTTACCGTACTTGCGGAGTCTTTTCCTGATTCTGTTTTTTTCAAACTTACCATGTAGTTATTTATCTCTAAAAGAGTAGGATAAATTTCCTGAATAGTATAAACATCTAGGAAGGACAATTGAGCTGTTCCTTGTAACAGGTCTCTAACTCTTTGAGGATTGTCTACGCCAGGAAGTTCTACCAAAATACGACCAGTACCTGGAATTTTCTGAATGTTTGGTTGTACTGCACCGAATTTGTCAATACGAGTACGTATGATTTCAAAAGAACGGTCGATTGCGTCTTCTACCTCTTGGTCAATCATTGTTTGTATTTGGGCATCTGTAGAGCTTACTACAATGTTTCTTGACTTATTAAGAGCATTGGCATAGATTCTTGATAATTTATTATTACCCTCTCTCTTTTTGAATGCTTCGTAAAATAAAGACGTTAATTTTTCTTGGCTATTTTTTTGTGCATCACTAGCATCTTTTATTGCTGCAAGAAAAGACTTATCGCGGCTGTTTGGTCCTGCAAGTGCTTTAAGGATTTCTACAGGCGAAATTTCTAAGGTAACGTGCAACCCTCCTTGAAGATCGAGTCCTAGCGCTAGTTCTGTTTCTTTTACTTCTTTGTAGGTGTAGTCAATGCCTAGGAAGTTGTATACAGGCTCATTGGTAATAGAAACGAGGTAGGCTTGTTTTTTGCCAACATTTATTTTTCCTGTTATGGAATCTCTAGTCGTTTCTTCCGCCTTTTTTTCAATTCTTCTGGCTACGAATGTAAAATTGATCAAGTACATACATAGCAGAGAGACCACTACGGTTAGTCCTATGATTAGATTTTTGTTTTTCATGTTTTTTGTAAATTTATTGGGTTAGTTGTAAAATAGAAAACACGGTACACTATTGGTTCGTGTGCTGTCGAGGTAATTTAGGAGCAGCGAAAATTAAGGGGCATTAGGAGATATTATATGAGTAAAAAGGGTGCGAAAATATTTTTCGGCTACCACTCTTTTTGTCAATACGGTGGCATTGATATTAATATTTGAAAAATGGAAGGAATCAAAAAAAAGGTATTTGGCGAAGTCGGGGTTTAATGTAGACGCTACGATTGCTTCTAAACCATTGGAGATGGAGACTTGTTCGTTCTTCTCCGATTGTTCTTTTGTTTTTTGGTCGCTCGCCTTATGCTCCTTTTGGGTAATAGAAACGTAGGGTATACCTTTTGATGCTACAAGTATCGAGACCGTAAGTAGGACCAGCGAAATCCATTTAAAGATATGTAAGTTGCTATTTTTCATTTAAATTGACTGCAAAGCTATTGATTTTTTGGAAAGTAAAAAATACAATATTGGCATAATTTTAGCTGTAATTTTGGAATATAAAAATAGGAGAGGATTTAGATGAAGAAAATACCATTACTTATATGTAATATGTTTATTTTTACCATTATAGCTTTCGCTCAAGAAGATGTGATTACGAATGTAAAAGCACAATTGAAAGAGGGAGATTCGAAAGAGATAGCACGTTTCCTAAACGATATTGTGGAAATAAGCATTGCTGGGGAGAAAGGCAGCTACAGTAAAACACAAGCAGAGTTCGTATTGAAAGATTTTTTCAAGAAACATCCTCCTTCAGATTTCCAAAAAATCCATCAAGGGTCGTCAAAAGAAGGGCTCAATTATATGATAGGAAAATATACGTGTTCAGACGGAAGTTTTAGAGTTTATATAGTAATAAAACAATTTAAAGGGAGTTATCTAATAGACACAATGGATTTTAGTAAAGAGTAATGTAAAGCGTAAAATAAGGATTAGCAGTTGGTCGATGTGAGAAAACGTTAATTAATAAGTTTTAGCAAAAAGGGGTATAAAAAAGCAGCGAAGATAATTATCTTCGCTGCTTTTTTATACTGACAAAGACAGGGCTACTATTTGGCCTTTTTAGTTTCAGGAATGAAATAAACTCCAGTGAAATCTCTGAACTGCATTGCGTTGTTGTCCAAACCTCTTACGGTAGACTGTAGAAGTCGGTATCCTTCGTCATACCAAAGTGCTATTGCTGGAGCATCGTCCATTGCTACTTGTTCTGCTTTTAAGAAATAAGCATAAGCTTCTTCTTGTGTCTTTGCTCTTAATCCTGCTTCGTATAATTCGTCAAATTTAGGATTCACGTATCTTGTGAAGTTAGGATAAGATATTTTGTCCATTGTAGCAGGTACGTTTTTGCCATAAAAAAACCACAGGAAGTTTTCTGGACTAGGATAATCGGCAAACCATCCTAATCTGAAGAAATCACTCTTTCCACTCTGCATAATTTCAGCCAATTGAGGTGTGGTTACCACATTTATATCGACGTTTATGTCCAAATTTTCTTTCAGTTGTTTTTTTACTTCTTCTGCTACTGCAATATTTCTATCGCCATCGGAGTTCAATTCTAGCGTTATCTTAGGCACATCTGCGCCTCTTTTGAAACCTGCTTTTTTAAGGTAAAAATTAGCAGAGTCAAGATTTAAGTCGTATCCTTTTATTTTCTTAACATCGTACCCTTTGAAAGCGTCAACAGGAGTGATCCCGTAGATTGCATGCCAGTAACCTTCGCCATTTAATACGGCTTCTAATATCTTCTTTCTATTGATAGCAAAAGAGATTGATTTTCGCAGGTTTTTATTGGTAAACATTTTTCCATTATTCAAGAAACATAAAAGGTGTGTAGCCATTTCAGGTGTTCTTTGAAGTTCGTATTCTGCATAAGCACCTGTTTTTTGTGCTGTTTGTTCTTCTATCTCGATAATATAATCTGTTGGCATTCTGTACATCATGTTCAATCTGCCATTTTTAAATTCTAAAAGTTCAGATTTTTTATCTTTTAAGAATTTAACTTTAATACCACTTAGGTAAGGTAGTTTATTGCCATCTTTATCGGATAGGTAATAGCTTTCATTTTTCTTAAGAACGATTACGTTGCCTTCTTGAACTTCCGAGATTAAAAACGGGCCTGTTCCTACTGCTTTGATTCTCATTTCCTTGTCGTATTTTTCATACGCTTCCTTAGGGAAGATGAACGTAAAGGGTCTAGCTAAGTTGTTTAAGAATATAGAGTTAGGAGCCGTAAGCGTAAACTGAATAGTAGAAGCATCCACTACTTTAATCCCCTCCACTTCGAAAGTTGGTTTTTTGCCATCTTTTGCTGCCGCATAATATTCTTTAGCACCTTTTAGTATTCCTTCAAAACAAGAAAAACCTTGATTTGTAACGCTAGGCGTACATAAAAGGGTGAAACAATATTTAACATCTTCTGCCGAAACCTCGCGCCCTTTGCCTCCAGAGAAGCAATCGTTGTCGTGGAACAATACTCCTTTTCTTAACTTGAAGGTGTATACCGTCTGCGAAGAGTCTACGGAGTAGCTTTCTGCTATTCCTGTTTTTAGACTAAGGTCTTTTTGGTCAAATTTCATTAGACCTTCATATATTTGGGAAGCAACTCTATAAGAGATTGCGTCTATAATGTTATGAGGGAAAAGGTTTTTAATGTAATCGGATTCGTTTACATTAAAAGTGCCGCCATAATATTTGCCACCTTTAGCTTCTACTAATGCATTAGGGTCAATATTGCTGTCTTTTGACGGACCACAAGCGCCTACTAACAACGCACAGGAAAGGAAAGAAATTAATGTCTTTTTCATTTTTAATTTTAATAAAAAATTGATGTATCAATAAAACCCTATTGCTTTATTTCAATTAGGGCATTAAGTTACCAAATATTGGCAGAAAAATTAAAATTTTCAAGAAATTATAATAAAAAAAATGATTTAATTATTTTCCCTTTCCTATTCTTAATGCCATTTGAATAGTTTAAGGCCTATGTAGTATAAAGCCAATCCCAATAAAGTTAAAATTGAGCAAGGCCAAAAAATTTCCGCCAATCCTGCTCCTTCATTGAATACAGCTCTTAGTGAATCCGTTAGAATGGTGAGTGGCAATATTTTAATGATTGGTATCATCCATTCGGGAAACCCTTCGTAACTAAAAAATACACCCGAAACAATTGTCATAGGGAGTACAACAGCATTGATTAATCCATTTCCTACATGGGTGCTTTCCGTTCTAGAGGCGAGGATCAATCCTATTCCTCCAAATGCCAATATTCCGGAAAGGTAAATCAGGACTAGGGCCAAAAAACTACCCGTTAGTTCTAAATCGAAAAATAGCCAAGCAAATAAGAACAAAACAATAGATTCAAACACGGTTAATACTAACCGTCCAATAAAATGGGAAAGAATAAATATAGATTTTTTCATTGGCGTAGCGACCATTCTTCGTAAGAGCTTTTTAATTCTTAATTCTATTAAAAACCAACCTATGCCCCAGACGCAAGAATTCATGATACCCATAGCGAGCAACCCTGTTATTAGAAAATCTACGTATCGAGTGCCTTTGGTTGTAATTTTAGCTATTGAATAATTTTTATTTTCGGCAGTGATGAAGATGTCTCTTTCCAGCATCACATATAGGTTTACGGCCTCTTGATTACTTGGGTCAAAATGAAATATAGGCAAGTTATTTTGCAGCTCTACGTATAAAATACAGGTACTTTTTTTAAGTGCTTCTTTTATTTCTTTTTCAGAGACAACAATAAAAGTGCCTTGTACCGAGACGCCTGTACCGCTGGCAATTTCTTTGATGAATTTTTTTCTATGCTCTTTTGGATAAAGTTTTTCTAACGTATTATTTCCGGAAAGTAAAATTTTATATTTTTTAACTGGAGTATCTGAAAATGCTAT
>JAYSUZ010000277.1:0-3126 GCA_043718845.1 Cytophagales bacterium | reverse complement strand
CGCCGCCAACCTTTTATCAAATCCCTTATCGTTTATTCGGTAAGGGATTTTTGTTTTAGGTGGATTCAAGTGGTAAATGCAATAGTGTCTAAATTATTTAATTTTTGAGCGAAAAATGGGGTCAGGTACAAAAGTTGGGGAGTAATCTAGAAAATGATATATTTGGGTTAAAAAAATATCGAACCAATCAACATTAAATTACTATATCAGTTTTTTCCCTCTGAACTGATGGATTACTTTGAGATTTCAGGATTTCAAACACTCTGTAATATTGCGCTCAAGGAAGAATTTTGGGAAATAGAATTTGAAAAAAAATAAAATTCCTAATGGTTATTTACCCTTAGAATATGAATCGAAGAGCTTCATGGAAAGCAAACTCATACAAGACTTTCCTTTAAGAGGAAAAGTCGTTTATCTGCGAATCAAGAAACGTAGATGGCGAGATAAGAAAACAGGAACAATTATTAAACGTGATTTTTCTTTTATAGCCGATGGTTCTAAATTTACTCAAGAACTGTCGGATTTTTTTAAAAGATGCAGGTGGATACGCGACCCGATACCATGAGCAACATAGCGAGTTACTACGGGGTGAATAGCAAAAAACTACAGCGCCATTACAAGCATGAAGTAAGTGGATTTAAACAATGGGATCAACTACCACATGCAGAGGATTATCTGATATACCCTGAAAATATTACAGACAAACTGAGTATTGATGAGGTAAGTCTATCTAAAGGAGAACTTTATACCTTCATCACTAATAAAAATACTGGAGTTAAAAACAAAAAATGCATTGTGGCGGTAATCAATGGCACAGAGGCTAAGGTGATACAAGAAGTAGTAGAGAAGATTTCTTTAGAGAAACGCAATCAGGTAAAAGAAGTAAGTATGGATATGGCTCGTAATATGGGGTTGGCTGTCCAGAATAGTTTTCCAAATTGCAGCATGGTAATAGACCGTTTCCATGTGGTAAGATTGGTAATGGATGCCATGCAACATTTACGGGTAGGCTTTCGATGGGAAGCGATAAAGCAAGAAAACTTGGCTGTCAAACAAGCCAAAGAGAATAAAGAAAAATATTATCCGCAAGTACTTGCAAACGGAGATACGTTAAAAGAATTATTAGCCCGTAGCAGATACTTATTATACTCCCTTGAAGAGGACTGGACGATTAATCAAGCCAAAAGAGCTGCTATCCTTTTTGAAAAATATCCGCTACTAAGAGACGCTTATAAACTAACCCTTGAGTTTAGGGCAATCTATAAAAATACATCTAAAATTAAAGCGTTAGACCAATTCAATCATTGGAAAGAAAAGGTCGTTAAATCAACAATAGAAGAATTTAATACGGTTGTAAACTCACTAGAATACCACTTAGATAACATATTAAACTTTTTTGATAATAGAAGTACAAATGCAAATGCTGAATCTTTCAACTCAAAAATAAAGGGCTTTAGAGCTAATTTAAGAGGTGTTACGGATATTGATTTCTTCTTGTTTAGATTAGGAAAATTGTTTGCATAAGTGGCTTACTCCCCAGAAAATTGACCTGACCCAGAATTAGCCTACTTTTTGTCTATTATCTCAGAATTAACAAGCAATAAATATAATAGTAGGTATATAAGCCAGTAAAAAAGTAAAAGTCCTTAGAATCTATTCGTTTCTAAGGACTTACTGTTAATGTTGTAGCGGGAAGCAGGATCGAACTGCTGACCTCAGGGTTATGAATCCTGTGCTCTAACCATCTGAGCTACCCCGCCATTATTTGGGATTGCAAATGTAGTGATATAGTTATGTAAATAAAACATTATTTGTGTTTTATTTTTCTTTATTGTGATTAGTAGTAGAAATTCAATATCTTCACGACACATTTAAAGAGCTGTATATGAGTAGAAATAAATTGATGTTTGAATTTGAGATAAACGCTCCAGCGTCGTTGCTTTACTCTTATTTTACAGTTGCCAAAAGTATGAAACAATGGTTTGCAGACGAAGTCATTGAAGATAAAAGCGGTACTATAAATTTTAAATGGGAAAAAGAAGACCATGTAGCTCGAATTGCTCAATATAAAGTAAATCAATTTGTAAAATACAGTTTTCTGGTGAATGGCGTGGAAGATAAAATTGATCCTCCTTTTATAGAGTTTAAAATTGAAGTGAACGAACTTACGCAGACCAGTTTTGTCAAAATTACCGATTGTTACATGGAAGAGTCGGATCAAGATGCTGCCGAATTGTGGAAAAATCTTATCAATGACTTAAAAGACGTTATAGGGGCTTAAGTATAGGAATTTCCCCATTAAGAGGCGTACGCTTACATTATGAAGAAATTAGATAAACTTGTTTTAGGTGCTTATTTAGGGCCCTTTCTCGTTACGCTACCTGTAATTATTTTTATTTTTCTTGTTCAATTTATTCTTAAATACATTGACGAATTGGTAGGTAAAGATATTGGAATGGTCTCTTTTATGGAACTCGTCTTTCATTTTAGCCTCCAATTGATGCCGGTAAGTTTACCCTTGGCTATTTTACTAGGGTCTCTCATTGCGTTTGGCAATCTGGGAGAGCACAACGAATTGACGGCTATAAAGAGTTCAGGGATTTCGTTGTTACGAATCTTTAGACCTGTCTTTATTTTGATTGTATTGCTGACCATGTTTATTTTTTGGTTCAACGATACTATTATTCCTAAAATAAATTTAAAAGCATACAGTCTTCTTTATGACTTACGCCATAAAAAACCAGCGTTAGATATACGAGAAGGTACTTTCTATAATGGACTTCCTGGGTATAGTATAAAA
Organism: Cytophagales bacterium; assembly: GCA_043718845.1. Taxonomy (GTDB): domain Bacteria; phylum Bacteroidota; class Bacteroidia; order Cytophagales; family Cytophagaceae; genus JANYCO01. Next base: position 326 of record JAYSUZ010000277.1, on the reverse strand, counting down.
GTTACAAAGAAATACCCCGATGGCAAATCGTTGAAAGGCTTAATTATATACAATCACACCGCCAATAGAGGCAATATTCAAGTAGTGGTAGCCGATTCGGGCAGGATGTATACGATTCTTAACGATAAGTATCTCGCTATAGAATTGTATAATGGACAAGATTATAACGAACAGATTGACAATGCTAGCAATACCCTTCGTCCCACTAAGTTTATTCGTACGGCTTTCAAGAAAAGTAAAATTATTTTTGATTTGAATTCATTTTCGCTCAAAAAAACGGAAGAAGATCTCTTTAAGGGGAATCGTATCATGAGAAACAGAAGTCA
>JAYSUZ010000276.1:0-6860 GCA_043718845.1 Cytophagales bacterium | reverse complement strand
TTACAGAATAAGGCGATTTTTTTTCTTAATTCAGAATTAACGGGGTACTCCGAACGGCAAACCAATATGTCAGGCTGAATACCTGCTTCGGAAAGCATTTTAACAGAGTGTTGTGTAGGTTTAGTCTTTAATTCGCCTGCCGCTTTTAGAAAAGGCAAAAGGGTAAGGTGAATCACAAGTGTATCGTGAGGAGCCATTTCCCATCGAAACTGCCTTACCGCTTCTAGAAAAGGGAAGGATTCAATATCACCAACCGTTCCGCCTATTTCGGTAAGGATAATGTCGTATTCGCCTTTCTCTGCGAGCAACTGGAAATTTTTCTTTATTTCGTCCGTAATGTGTGGCACTACTTGAACCGTTTTCCCAAGAAAAGCGCCCTGCCTTTCTTTAGTGATTACGTTATGGTATATTCTACCCGTGGTAATATTATTTTTTTGCGACGTAGAAATATCTAGAAAACGCTCATAATGACCAAGGTCAAGATCTGTTTCGGCTCCATCGTCGGTTACGTAACACTCGCCGTGTTCGTATGGATTCAACGTTCCTGGGTCAATGTTTAGATAGGGGTCAAATTTTTGAATGGTTACTCTATAACCTCTTGCTTGAAGTAATTTGGCCAAAGAGGCTGCTACAATACCCTTGCCCAATGAGGACGAAACACCACCTGTTACGAAAATATATTTTACCGAAGACATAATTATTGTGTAATGAAAAAGGAGTGTGAGATTGGATTTTTTCATACTCCGCTTATGGGGTACAAACCTACATGAATTCGAGTTAAAACACAAAGAAAAATAAGATAATGGCTTTACCCACAATTACTGTTGATAACTATCGGATTGAAACACGGGGCTACTAAAATTAAACTACTGATAATGAGCCAAATTTATAATTATCCTTGCGCCCTTTGCGAAAGCATTGCGTCCTTTGCGTTTAAATGGCTGAAGTAATTTTGACCCTAGGAACGCTAAGGTTTCGCAAAGTGAGCAAAAAAAAACTAATTTTGTTCCACAAACCTTTAAATACGTTACTTCTACTTTGGAAAAAGAACTACAACAAACAATCGAAATCTTAAAAGCTGGAAAAACAATACTTTACCCTACCGATACTATTTGGGGAATAGGCTGCGACGCTACCAATTCGGCTGCCGTAAAAAAAATCTATGCGCTAAAGAAAATAGCCGACAGTAAATCTCTTATCATCTTATTAGACGATATTAATAAATTAAACCTTTACGTAGTAAAAGTACCGGATATAGCTTGGGATATCGTAGAATATTCAGAACTCCCCCTTACCGTTATTTACCCAAAAGGAAAAAATATAGCACCCGAGCTTATGGGCGAAGACGGTTCTATTGCTATCCGTGTAACCAAAGATGCTTTCTGTAAAAAAATAATTTATAAGCTAGGGAAACCAATCGTTTCAACGTCTGCCAATATAAGTGGTGAACCTTTCAAAGGAGACTTTTCAGATATAAGTGAAGAACTAAAACAAAACGCAGACTATAGTGTAAACTATCGACAAGCCGAAAAAATAAAAGCTACACCTTCCCGCATCATACAATTAGGGCTGGATGGGGATTTTAAATTTATTCGAAAATAGGTTCTATTTAAAAATTTCACTTTCCCTCTTTTTGCCTAACTTGCAATAAAATTCAATACTATCTTAATGAACTTCTCCTCCCATTTACATACCGATAAAGTTTTTGAACTACTCGCTAAAAGCGCAGATTCGTTAGGATTAGAAACCTATATCGTAGGCGGCTATGTGCGTGATCTTATTTTAAAAAGACCGTGCAAAGATATTGACGTGGTGTGTGTAGGAAGTGGTATAGAACTGGCTTTAGAAGTAGCTAAAACTATCGGCCCCGATACACAAGTATCAATCTTTAAAAATTTTGGTACAGCCATGCTGCGCTACAAAGACTGGGAAGTGGAATTTGTAGGCGCTCGAAAAGAATCCTACAACCGAGATTCTCGAAAACCTATTGTAGAAAATGGTACGCTTGAAGACGACCAAAAACGACGCGATTTCACAATCAATGCACTGGCGATAAGTTTGAATACAAAAAATTATGGAGCACTAATAGATCCTTTTGGGGGCATCGAAGACCTCTCCAAAAAAATACTCCGCACACCACTCGAACCTGACACTACTTTCTCCGACGACCCCTTGCGTATGATGCGTGCGCTACGTTTTGCTACACAACTAAACTTTGATATTGAGCCCGATACTTTTGACGCTATTTCCAGAAATAAGGAACGACTATCAATTGTTTCCATGGAGCGAATTTCTGCCGAACTTAACAAAATAATTTTAACACCAAAACCTTCTTATGGCTTTAAACTCCTTTACCAGTCGGGACTTTTGCATTTAATATTCCCCGAACTTTGTGCCTTACAAGGTGTAGAAACTATTGAAAATAAATCGCATAAAGATAATTTCTACCATACCTTGCAAGTATTAGACAATGTATGTAAAGATACCGATGACCTATGGCTACGTTGGGCTGCAATTTTGCACGATATAGCAAAACCTGCTACCAAAAGATTTAACAAAAAAGTAGGATGGACATTTCATGGCCATGAAGACAAAGGGGCACGTATGGTACCGGGTATTTTTAGAAGATTTAAACTACCGCTAAACGACCACATGCGAAAGGTAGAAAAACTAGTCCGCCTGCACCTAAGACCTATTGCGCTCGTAAAAGAAACAGTGACCGATTCGGCTGTAAGAAGGTTGCTGTTCGAATCTGGAGAAGATTTTGAAGACCTGATGAAACTCTGTCGTGCCGATGTAACTTCTAAGGATAATAATAAAGTAGCACGCTTTCTTAAAAACTTTGACCAAGTAGAACAAAAGGCCAAAGAGGTATTAGAAAAAGATGAACTACGCACCTTTCAGCCGCTCTTTACAGGCGAAGATATTATGGAACTGTTCGACTTAGCGCCGTCCAAAACGGTGGGCGACTTGAAAATTGCACTAAGAGAAGCTATTTTGGATGGGGAAATAATAAATACAAAGGAAGAAGGATTGAATTTTATCATAAACATGGGCAAAAGCCAATTTGGACTCGAAATAAAAAAAAAACTACTATAGCAGGGGACTCAGTGATAGCTAAAAATACCCGCTATAGTAGCTCTTATCATTTATCAGAATAGATTTTACTCCATTTCCGACCTTTATTCTAAAAATAAAAAAACAATTTCGAAATAATTAACACTAAATAGGCGTAAAATGCACCCTATCAGTTGATTAATATTTCTATGGGACAAATATAGGGTATAATTATATTAAAGTATATAGTGCAAATGCATCATTTTTCGGGTCTTTTTTGTATATTTACTTACGTAAAATGGTAGAAAAATTAGTAAAATTGTGGCAATCCAATAAATCTAAGGGGAAATCTGAAGGTTTAACAAAGCTTATAAAAGGATATAAGGATTTCGAAAAAGTATGCTCTTTGTGGAATACTTATATTTATATGCACGATTACCGCTCAAAAAAATATATTTACATAAGCCCATCCTTTTGCAATTATCTAGGAATAGAATACAATAATGTTCTAAATGAGGGCTTTGAGAGTATCTCCGCATTAATACACCCCGAAGATTTATATACCTTAGAAAACGTCTTATTTAAAAAAATAAAGGAATTTTTGTCTTCGTTGCACGAAATAGGAGAAGAAAATCAAAATTATAGATTTAGCTACAATTTCAGAATCAAGAAAAAAGATACGACCTACATTAGTATGTCTGTCGTATCTAAAATTTTAGGATTCAATACAAAAGGTAAGATTTTATTAGATTTTGGGATGATTACGCCCTTAATACACGAAGCGCTAACAACCAATATCCACTTCAATATTTCAAAATCAATCGATGGTGAAAATTACGATTCCATTTTTCAAGACGAATACAGCAATGATCAAAGTACAGACTTGCGTCTCACCAAAAGAGAGCTCCAAATCATCCAGCTTTTGAAAGAAGGAATGAATAGCAAATCAATCGCCGAACACTTAAATGTTAGTATAAATACTATCCGCAACCACCGCAGTCATATTTTTGATAAAACCAATACCAACAAAGTGACAGAACTATTAACACTCGCCAATAAACTCGATTTGTAGTATGAAATTACGTTGCCAGTAAGCATTATATTACTCTACAATAGCTCCATTTTCCATCAATATAACTTCTTTTAATTTTGGATTTGCTACGGTTCTGATAACTACAGTAAACGCCTCTTTTGTTTTAGTGCTTCTTATATTTCCAGCGGTTAAAATATAATAGTCCGGATACTTCGCATGGATCGCATCAATAATATTTTGAGGAAGTTGATCCGGAACAATTTGATCCCTTGTTTCTATAACCTCGCCATTGGACGCATAGGTAACAGAATTACTATGGTCATCAAGTAGGAAATTTACTTTATAGTCGTTGCCATTTTTCCCTTCTAGCTTTACAGCATCTTTTTTTACCCACAAAACTTCTCTAGCAGAAGGATACTTACTCTTAAAAATAGTTTCAATCTTTTCAGGTGGTAGCGGAACATACTTTTTTGTATTGTAAACAACGGGTGGCTTCTTCTTTGCAACTGCTACATTTTTAGCATTTGCATTTTTTACATCAAGCTTACGATGTGTATCTACACTGTCTTTCTGCAGTTGCTTTATCTGATTTTTTGAGGCTAGCATTTTTTTATTGGGACCACATGCCGTGAATATAGTCAAAACCATAAGAGCGAAAGGCAGGCAGAAATAATAAATCGTTTTCATTTTAATTAAGTTTAAGTATGTGTTACAAAAGTGGGAAAACATCCTTACACCATGCTTACACAATAATACCAAAGACTTACATAAATCACATACTCACGTAAACACTACTCGAAAAAAGTGGGATATATATAAGTATAGTGCATAACTCTATAACATATAAAAGCCTACTAAGAACTACCTTTGGTTCCTGATACAACACACGATTTAATACAAGAAACCAAAACCAACAAAAATAAGATGATACAGACAAACGGATATTCACAACAAGGAATCGAAAACCATAAGAGTGCGGCAAAACACCATGAACTGGCCGCAATGTATCATTACGAAGCCGTTAAGTATCATGAAGAAGGAAACCATGAGCAAGCCTTCGAAAGCACCATCCAAGCACATGGACATCATGAATTGGCTAATGAACATCAAAAAAGGTATATTTAACTAAATTAGAAATAAATTCACACATTCTCAATTCGCCTGCCGAATCAAAAAATGTGTGAATTATATAACTTTCAAATAGAGTTGTATAACAGAACTACCTTTGATAATGACCAATTTTGTCCTTATCTTAAAAAAACAAGACACTCTTTTGAAACTATACATAAAATACATGGTGAGTAACCGCTGCAAGATGGCGGTAAAAGAGGCGTTGAAGAACCTTAGACTACATTTTATTGTAGTAGATTTGGGCGAAGTTGAAATTATGGAAACCATTTCTATGGAGCAAAGAACACTACTCAAAGTGGCACTATTGGAATCTGGCCTTGAGTTGATGGACGACAAAAGAGCGGTGCTCATTGAAAAAATAAAAAATGTAATCATAGAAATGGTGCATCATACCGATGAACTAATAAAAATGAATTTCTCCGAATTCCTGAGCGAAAAATTAAACCACGATTACACCTATCTCGCAAACTTATTTTCAGAGGTACAAGGTACTACCATCGAACAATTTATAATCTCCCATAAAATAGAACGAATAAAAGAACTCATTATTTATGGGGAATTAAATATCACTGAAATTGCTTGGAAGATGAACTACAGCAGTGTATCCCATTTATCCAATCAATTCAAAAAAGTAACGGGACTTTCCCCATCGCACTTCAAACAATTGAAAGACAAGAGAAGAAGTCCTATTGAAGAAATAGGAAACTCCAAAAACGTAAAGCTCAATTAACAACACGTTATGGAATATAAAATTGAAAAAAAAACTACACTGGTCTATATCCTAGTAGCAATTGCGCTACTTTTGGTATTGGCAATTTTTTATTATAACGTCAAAAAGACAAAATTTACGACCAATTTAGTAGAGCATACACAAGAAGTACTGCGCAAGAATGACAATATTCTCTTGGATATTGCAACGATAGAAACAAACTACAACAGCTACTTACTTACCAGAGACAAAAAATATACAGCACTTTATAAATCCTCCGTAATCAACTTAAATAACAACATACGTATATTAAAAAAACTTACCGAAGACAATAAAAAACAACAAAAAAGAATAGACTCTTTGATACTCTTTATAGACGAAAGAATTGAATTTATAAATAATGTCACAACATTGAGTACTGTTGAATTAGACAAAAAAAACAACCGTCTAATTGAAATCAATGTATTTACGGACAAATTAAATACATTGATGACCGATATAAATTCAGCTGAATTTATATTACTTAATGAAAGAAAAATAGAAAGTGATAAAAATAATAATATTTCTGATTTAATTTTATTTTTATTATTCATTTTTATTATTATTGTATTTACGCTTGTGATACTACTTACAGCCTATAAAAAAAATAACAACTTAGCAAAAGAAGCCTACACTACTGCTCAAAAAAAAGCAGCTCAATATGCACGAACACTAATTGAAGCTAGTTTAGACCCGCTCGTTACCATTAGTATTGACGGAAAAATATTGGATGTAAACGAAGCATCCGTAAAGGTAACAGGCACTTCGCGCGAAAATTTAATAGGTACCGATTTTTCGAAATATTTTACAGAACCTGAAAAAGCACAAGATGGATACCAACAAGTTTTTCAAAATAAAAGTATTTCTGATTTTCCGCTTACCATAAAAAAT
>JAYSUZ010000275.1:0-3136 GCA_043718845.1 Cytophagales bacterium | reverse complement strand
TGTATTTCTCCTACTATTTCTTCTATAATATCCTCTAGTGTTACAAGTCCTGCAGTGCCGCCATGCTCGTCTACAATAATGGCTACGTGCAAGCGTTTATATTGAAAATATTTTAAGAGTTCGTCAATTTTTTTTGTTTCAGGAATAAATTCTACTGGTTGAAGTAATTTTTGCCATTCAAAATCTTTTCCTTCGTTACGGTACTGAAATAGATGTTTGATATGGAGTATGCCTTCCATTACGTCAATTTCTTCTTTATAAACGGGAATTCTTGAAAATTGCCATTTACTTACAAAGTCTAACACTTCTTCAAAATTAGAATCGAAATCTAACGCAATAATATCCATGCGTGATTTCATGATTTGCTTTACAGTAGTATCTCTAAATTTGACGAGACTTTTAATGAGTTCTTTTTCATCTTCTGAACTTTCTTCGCCTGTTGCCATTTCTATTACCTCGTTGATATTCTCAACCGCTAGTTGGCTTTGGGTTAGCTTGTTTTTCCTACTCTTCCCTACTATTTTACTAAATAATTTTTTCATCTTGTAAGTAAGCTTATTTGTTTAGTTGTTTGCACTAAAACAATTAATGCCTGCCGAAAATTAACGGCAGGCATTAGTTTGAACGATCACTATTGTTATAAAGGATTTTTTGATTGTGTTATAAGTTGTAGAAAGATCCAATATAAGGTCTAATTTTAGTTTGAAATAATTAGAATGGTAAATCGTCTGAGCCATTATCGGACATGATACTGGCGTTTACCGCTTCGGCTACTTCCATTTTAGAGGGTGTGCTTTCTTGATAAGACGATGTATCAGAATTATCGCTACTTGACGATGGTTTTCCTCCTAATAAAGTCATATTCTGACCAACTATTTCGGTGACATATTTTTTTTGACCTTCCTTATCTTCATAAGAATGGCTTGTTAAGCGGCCTTCAATATAAACTTGAGTGCCCTTTTTTAGGTATTTTTCAATTACATCTACAATGTTTCCCCAAAAAACTACATTGTGCCATTCGGTTCGTTCTTGACGTTGACCGTTTTTATCTAAAAATGTTTCGCCTGTAGCCAGTGAAAAGGATGCTTTCTTTGAGCCACCTTCAAATACACGTACTTCAGGGTCTTTGCCCAGATAACCTAAGAGGATTACTTTGTTTACTCCTGCCATAATTTTAAAAGTTTAAATGAAAAATATTAATTGTTTAAGTGAACCATAAATATACATTAAAAAATAGCATCTTCCAAAAACTTATTTATCAACACAGGTTTGGGTAAATCGTGGATAGCTTTTATGCTAAAAAAACAAAATTCATCATTGTTTATAAGCTTTTCGGCCAATTCAGGCGCTTCTACTATCCAAAACTTGACATATAAGTTTTGATGCGAAAGGACATGTTTATAGATTCGAGATTCAGATCTTATTTGAGCGTTTTTAGCGGCTTTTCCAAATTCCTTTTTGAGGAGTGCGCCTATTTCCATCAGCTCATTTTCTTCTAGTAATGGAAATTCATACAATCCTTGCCAAATATCCTTTTCGATCCGTTCTTTCAGGAGGTATTTAGTGCCTGATTTTAGTGCCAAATAATGGAAATATCTATTTATTTTGAGGGTCTTTTTTAATTTTACAGGGAGTATCGCTTGCTCTTTTTTGGCAAAAGCATAACACATAAAAGCAGCTGGGCAGCCCTCGCAGAGCGGATTTTTAGGGGTGCATTGAAGTGCGCCAAATTCCATGATGGCCTGGTTGTGGGTAGCCGAATCTGGGAGCGGAAGGAGCTCATTGGCGAGTAGTTGAAATGTTTTTTGCCCACTAGGAGACGAGATATCTTCCTTTATTCCAAAAACTCTAGCGAGGACTCTATACACATTGCCATCTACCACTGCTACATGTTCATTGTAAGCGAAGGAGGCTATGGCTGCAGCTGTATAATTCCCCACGCCTTTTAGGGCTAAAAGTTCCTTGTATGCTGTAGGAAGTTTTGCATTATAGTCTGAGACGATGGTTTTAGCTGTAAAATGCAGGTTTCTGGCTCTAGAATAGTAGCCCAACCCTTGCCAAAGTCTTAATACCTCTTTTTCAGATGCATTTGCAAGTGCTTTTATGTTAGGAAAAGCCTCTAAAAAACGATAATAATAGGGTAGTCCTTGAGCAACACGTGTCTGTTGGAGCAAGATTTCAGATAGCCAAATCCTATACGGGTCGTGACTTTCGCGCCAAGGAAGACTTCTTTTATTCTTGTTGTACCAGTTAATCAGTAGCTTACTAAATTCTTTCTTTTCCACACTATTTCCTTGTAAGATTTATATTAAATTTACAATATACTCTAAATTAATATTTTACGAAAATCTTTTATTTTAAATAACTTAAAATTACATTTGCATAAGATTATCAATTAGTACTAAGTTAACTATAATATAAATAACAATGACAAAAGCAGAGGTAATTGCAACAATTGCAGACAAAACAGGAATAGACAAAGCAGATGTTTCGACAACTGTAGAGGCGTTTTTTGACGTAGTTAAAAATTCCATGACAGAAGGTAATAATGTGTATGTGAGAGGTTTTGGTAGTTTTGTAAACAAAAAGAGAGCTAAAAAAGTAGCAAGAAACATCTCTAAAAATACTGCTATTATTATTGAAGAGCATTATATCCCTAGCTTCAAGCCAGCTAAGATATTTGTAGAGCAAATCAAATCTAGCGAAAAGGTTAAAGTAGCTAATGTGAATTACAAAAAAAGAGAAGAAGAAGAAGTTGACTAGTCTTTAAACTAGTCGTTACGAATCGCGAAAGGAATTCCCAAAATGTCAAAATCACAGATCATTATTATAGTCACAGGTATTGTATCTGTGATTTTGCTTTTTAATCTACCTAAGATTATCGTAAAAAGCGAGAAGCAATTGGCAGGAGAAAAGACAAAAAAAATTGCCGAAAAGGAAGAAAATACAGAAATTACGGCTGTTCACAAAACAAAAGTGTCTGATAAAGAGCAGAATGAGATAGACCGATTAAGAAAATTGTTGATATCTGTTTCAAATCAGGAAAAAAAGACTAATTTTGCAAACTCTTTGATAGAGGCTTACCGCAACATTCATCGTTATGATAGTGCGGCGAAGTATTCAGAGATGGTTTCAG
>JAYSUZ010000274.1:0-6883 GCA_043718845.1 Cytophagales bacterium | reverse complement strand
ATAAAAACCCTGTTTTAATTTTAAATACAGTGTTTCGTAGTCCGGCCAGAGGCCTGCAAAATAGTTCTCACTCGGGAAAACCCGAGCGATTGCATGGGCGCCCCGAATCAAAAAATAGAAAATTCAGTTATAACATTTAATCAATACATCCAATGAACATAAAAAACTTACACACACAAGAAAAACCAGTTTCAGCAACTTCTCTTTTTAAAAGCGAACTTGGCAATGCAACGGCAATAAAAATTTTGAAAGGTGAAAAATTAAAGGAACATATCACCAAAATTCCTGCACTTTTGATTTGCATGGAAGGGGAAGTGATTTTTGAAAATGAAAATGGTATAAAAGAAACACTAATGTCGGGTGACTATGTAAACATTGAACCAATGGTAAAGCATTGGGTTGAAGGAACAATTGAAAGTCAATTAATACTCATCAAGTAAAAAAATTTGACAAAAGAAGTTAGTAAATATTCACAAACGCTATTTCGTTCTATTACTTCCTTTGCAGTCGCTCTAGCCGAGTGACGAATAGTTGCTAGGCCTCTGGCCGTGAAACTAGGATAGAAGTCAATAAATGGGTAAAGATTGCTTTGGTTATAAAAACCCTGTTTTAATTTTAAATTCAGTGTTTCGTAGTCTGACCAGAGGCTTATAGAATAGTTTAGTCACGTGGCAAGAGCCACGCGCCATCGGGGGCTTTATTTTAGAGGTACATTATTGTATAAGATAAAAACTTAATTTTTATCGTTAGCTCTAAAATTCCAACCATCAGTTATAGCATAGCTAAAGCCAATTGAAAATAATAAAGTAATAATTCCTGCAAAGTATGGTATAAGCTCAATCATTTTTTTTGTTGTTTAATAGTTTTAAATAAATACCGAAACATAAGATGCTGGGTACCCAAAGTCCAATGAAAATAGCCTGATCAGAATTCCCATTAAAAAACAATATTTCGGAATATATCAAAGAAAGCAATGCCGAAATAAAAAGTAATTTATCTGCAAGAGTAAATTTCTTAAACATAATTTTAATTATTTTATTTCCTACTCGTAAGGCTTTTCAGAATTTGCCCTGTTTTTTAAAGTTGTTTCTAGTCTCAACTTAATGTTAATATTACGAAATATTTTTGAAAAACCGTCATTATTATTACTTTAATGGTTTTATTTTAAAATAGCGGAGTTGTTTTGTGTCCTAGTTGCGACACAAAACGGAGCAAAACAGAAAGGCAATTTTGGGTTTTTCTTAAAATTAAGCCCATACCTGACGATACACCAGTATTGGGCAATTAATTTATTAATAACTTAACAAATTAACATTTACTTAACATTGGGTTAATCTTATCTTAATATCATTCACCTTCCTTTGTAAAAGAAAAATAACCTTAAATTACTAATGAAAAAAATTGTACTATTCTTAATGGCTATTCAGATGACTTTTCAGTCATATGTATCAGGACAAACAACAGAAGATGTTAAAATCAAAGATTCTCTGGCTTTGGTAATTGCACCAAAAGAAGAAGTGAAAAAAAAGTGGTTCGAAAATATATCCATTCGAGGGTACGTTCAGGCTCGTTACAATCGGTTACTTGAAACGAACAAAGAGTTAACATGTGAGCAATGTGATAAATCTTGGGGTGGGCAAGGAGGTTTTTTCCTTAGAAGGGTGCGAATTATTGTATTCGGACAAGTGAGTAAGCAAGTATACGTATATATACAGCCTGATTTTGCAAGTTCGGCGAGTAGTACTAGCCTTAATTTTGGGCAACTAAGAGATGCGTATTTTGATATTGGTGTCGATAAAAAAAATGAATTTAGATTTAGAATAGGTCAAAGTAAGGTGCCATTTGGTTTTGAGAATCTACAATCAAGTCAGAATCGATTAGCCTTAGATCGTAATGATGCGATTAATAGTGCGTTGTCAAATGAACGTGATTTAGGGGTCTTTTTTTACTGGGCACCGAAAAAAATAAGGGACCGATTTTCTATGCTTGTAAAAGACGGCTATAAGGGTTCTGGAGATTACGGTATAGTTGGATTGGGAGTATACAATGGACAGACTGCAAATAAAGCGGATTTAAATAGAGAGCCCCATCTTGTAGGAAGAATAACGTGTCCAATTGCAATCGGCAGTCAAATCATTGAGCCTGGTATTCAGGGCTATTCAGGAAAGTATGTAATGCCCGCAGACCTCCTCTCAAAAGGAGTAAAAACCAAAGAAAATCTAAACTATATTGATCAAAGAGCCGCCGCCAGCTTTATAATGTACCCAAAACCATTTGGAATTCAAGCCGAATATAATATTGGTAGAGGACCCGAATATAATAAGGATACGGATTCAATTGAAGTTAAACCACTTAAGGGGGGATATATAATGGTGAATTATTTATTAAAAGTGAAAGGGCATATGTTATATCCTTTTGTCCGATATCATTATTACGATGGGGGTAAAAAGCATGAATTGGATGCGAGAAGCTATTTAGTTAAGGAAACGGAAATTGGGATTGAATGGCAACCAGGAAAACATTTTGAGTTTGTTGCCATGTATACTATTTCTGAAAGAAGAGCGGAGGATTTTAAAAAGGAGAGCAACCAGCAATATGGTCAACTACTTAGACTACAAGCACAGATGAACTTCTAGTAGTGTAAAAGCTATTTCCGATGAAATTAATTAAAGATAATGCACTCGATGGCGCGTAAGGCAAGCCACGCGCCATCGAGTGCATTATGTTACTCACTTTCGTCAAACATGATTTCGTCTGAACTACCTATTTTATATAATGGTTTCTCAGTAGGTAACGTAAAATAAAAAGAGGAACCCTCTCCTTCAATACTTTCTACCCATATTTCACCACCATTTTTTTCTAAAAATCCTTTTACTAATAATAATCCAATTCCAGCACCCTTATCTTTTTTTCTTGTTTCAGAAAGGGTTTTCATTTGTGGTGTAAACAGTTTTGCCATTATTTCTTTCGACATTCCAGTTCCTGTGTCCTTAATTTGGACAATAATTTTGTCCTTTTTGCTTTTTGCTAAAACCGTTATTGTCCCTCCCTTTTTTGTATGACTTATAGCATTTGAAACGATATTCTGAATAATGGAGATTAACATTTTACCATCTGCAAATACAGAAGTGTTGTCTTCAATTTCGTGATGAAGATTTATAGTGTTTATCGAAGCTGTTTCGTTTAAGGTTTCAAATACTTTATTAATATATTCTGTTAGTTTTATTTTTGTTGGGGAAAATACGTCTGATGCGTATTTTATTCTCGCCCATTCTACAAGGTAATCTAACATGTCTAATTCATCTGTTGATGATTTATAAAGCAAATCAAGCATTTCCTGAATTGCATCGGGTTTCATTTTATGAAAATTTTCTTTCAAATATTTTGCTGTTCCAATAATAGCAGACAAAGGACTTCTTAAATCATGTGAAAGTATTGCCAAGACACTCTCTTTATGAGTGTTCAGTTCTTCCAATTCTCTTACATATTTTTTTATCGCATCTTCCGAATGTTTTCTATCTGTTAGATCTCGTAATATTTTAACGTAACCTAACAGCTCTCCATCTAAGCCTATCAGAGGAAAAACCAGACCATAAGCATAAAATAGGCTCTTGTCTTTTGCAATGTGCCATCTGTTATCCGTTGCTCTGCCATCTTTTAAAGCTGTTTCGATTTCTCTTTCTGGAACACCACTTTTTAAATCAACCTCCGTAAATATAATATCGAAAGGCTTTCCAATAACTTCGTCCGTTTCGTAACCAAATATTTTTGTAGATCCTGAACTCCAACTGTTTATGTTGAACTCTTTATCCAACGTAAAAATGGAATAATCTTGTAAACTATCAATTATTTGGCTATAAAACTCAGCAGTTGGTATATATTTATTTTTAAGCATCTTCGGATTGTCTTGTTTTGTCCTGAAATAAGTTTACACAAAGTAAGCTAAAAAACGGAAGAAAAAACAAGGGTTGTCCATACAATTTTTTTTATACACTTGCTTTGTAAAGAGTATATTAATGAAGGCCTAAGTTTACAGCACTTAGTTCGCAGGTATAATTTAAGGTGTCTCTCTTTAGTTTTTAATTGGCTTAGAAAATACAGATATATTGCAAATACTTCAAAAGCTAAAAAATAAATCGAAGAAGCTCAAATAGTTGATATTAGTTTGTTTTCATATAGTAAGAGTGGTCAACAATTTTACTATATGCTATAAAAAACAGCGCTGTCTACTGCGACCAAGAAGTAGGTTCTCGATCCCAGCGGTGGCCTTTTAATGCTTTTGCTAACAATGAATCTAATTTTACCCCATCACTTGCAGACATATTCGCTTTTACATTTCTAATAGACCTCATGCCCGGAATCATTGTACCAACGGTTGGATTTTCCATAATGAAACGTAAGGCCATTTCTGGCAACGTCATTGACAGAGGAACAAGTGCTTTTAACTTTTCTGCATGGTCCACACTGGCGTTCAAATTTTCTGGAACAAAATAAGTACTTCTCCAGTCGTCGGCTGGAAATACCGATTCTTTTGTTAAGGTTCCAGTAAGTGTGCCTTCGTCAAAAGGTACACGCGCTATAACGGCGATGTCCAATTGCTTGCACAGTGGGAATAGAGTATCTTCTGGTGCTTGGTCAAAGATGTTGTAGATTGTTTGAACCGAGTCAATCAAGCCCGTTTCCAGTGTTTTCAAACAGTTGTTCGGCTCCCATCTATTTACGCTCACCCCAAAATGTTGGACTTTGCCGTCTTTTAGTAGTTTTTCAACTGCTTTTTTCCATTCCTCGTTATCGGCCCATCCGTCTTCCCAAACATGAAATTGTTGCAAATCGATGCACTCAACTTGCATATTCTTAAGGCTTTTTTCGGTATATTCGATGATGTGTGCGTAGGGAAAACAGTCTTCTATTGTAAACGATGGCTTAGAAGGCCATGTCCAGTTTTTTGGTGGTATTTTAGTAGCTCCAAAAATCTTTTTTTGCGCATGGCGTTTCATTAGATTGCCCAACACTTGCTCGCTCAAACCTTTGCCATAACCCCAAGCCGAATCAAAAAAATTGCAACCCATCTCTACCGAAAGGTCCAATGCCGCATTATAGCTAGACTCTTCCGAACCCGACCAGCCTGCTAAACCCCACATGCCGTATCCTACTTCACTTACTTGCCAGTTCGTACGTCCAAATCTTCTGTATTCCATAGTTATTTTTTTCTAACTTAAGTATGTGGTGTAAAATAGGGATTGTAAAAAACAAATTAGCGGTGTTTGTTCAATACTACATTCATCCAATCTTCGGGGATATTTTGGAGTGCTCGTTGCAACTCTAGCGCCCAGTATTCGGATACTTTAGCCAAATCGGTTTTTTCAAAACGGTGTTCTACCATTTCTCGGCTATCTGCTTTATACAACACTACATCTATTGGAAAGTCTACATCGTTGGCGCTTACACGAGTAGAGTCGAAGGAAAGAAACCCTGTTTTAAGCGCTGTCTCCATACTGGTCTCGTACGTTAGGGTACGATTTAAAATAGGTTTTCCGTAGCCGCTGTTGCCAATAATAACGAATGGTGTATTTTCGCCTATTTCTACCCAATTGCCTTCTGGGTACAAAAGGTAAAGCTTATGCTCCTCATCGTCTTTCATTTTTCCTCCTACTATCGAGAAAAGATTAAAGTACAACCCAGCTTTTTCCAGCGACGCTTTGTCTTCTACGGCCACTCTGCGGAGCTGCTCTCCAAAAGCATTTACGGCTTTGTATAGTTTATTAAAATTCTGATCTTCCAACACCTCTTCAAAATAGGTAACGGCTTTGTCGCGCACTGATCTAAGCCCACTTGTCATAAGAAAGAGCGAATGCCCCTCATCGGTATGCACGGATATTTTCTTTGCAGAAGTAGCTTCTGTTCCTGATGTAATCCTTGTATCAGCAATCGCCACAAGTCCTGATTTTAATTTTATACCGAGACAATACGTCATGAAATTTTATCTTTTAAATGTGAGCACCCTAATTAGACGCATCAAAAATCTTAAAAAAAAGGGGTAATCACAAGTAAAATATTGCAACAGCCTTTTTATTAATGAACTAATTAAGAAAAAGGGGCTGTATCAAAAACAACTTTTTTAGGACACCTTCGTATAAAACACCTGCTATCAATTATATACACCTTACCTTTAATTAGTATTTATTTTTAACCTTATTGTTAACTTTATTTTATCACTTTATGAAAAGAAAATTATTGTTATCGCTTTTATTTATAGCCTCTTTTCTGGCAAATGCTCAAACAGATTCCGTACAGAAGATAACCCTTGTTACGGATGAGATTAGTTTGGAAGATTTAATGAATATCAAAGTTGTTACGGCCTCTAAAAATGAAGAGAGTATAAAGGATGCTCCCGCAGTGATAAGTATTGTGACGGCGCAAGAAATCCAAAATTACAATGCCAATTCGCTTTCCGATATTTTAGACCGCCTGACAAGCGCTTATCTCATAGGGTCGTCCTTTGCACCCAAAGGGATGCTTGCCCTGAGAGGAAAGCAATCCGAACATTACAATACCAATGTTCTGCTATTGATTGATGGACGACCGTTACGAGAAAGTTTTCATGGCGGGTACAATGCCGTGATTTATGAAACCTATCCGATAGCAAGTATCGAACGTATAGAAGTGATTCGTGGTCCAGGGTCGGTTTTATATGGTACAAATGCATACTTAGGTGTTATCAATATTATTACCAAAAAAGTGACTGCACAAGGTGATCTTCGTAGTTCGGTGCGCTACGGTTCTCTCGGGACATTACAGGGAAGTGTGACGGCATCAAAGAAACTAAAAGACGTAGAAATTAGTACTTCTATCTTGGCTACGGACAGCAAAGGTTGGGATTTTA
>JAYSUZ010000273.1:0-3148 GCA_043718845.1 Cytophagales bacterium | reverse complement strand
AACACGAAAAGTTGATTTTAAAAAATACTTCAACACGCTAATAATCAATAGCGTGAAATTTAGGCTGAATTACTGTAAATATGAGTTTAGAGCAACTTGGTAAAAAATTAAATATGACTAGACAAGGGATAAAAAAAATTGAAGAAAGAGAGTTTTCTGAATCAATAACAATAAAATCCTTAAAAGAGATTGGGAGCGCATTAAATATGCAATTCGTTTATGGTTTTGTGCCAAAACATAATTCGTTAGAAAATCTGGTAAACTATAAAGCAGAAGAGCTTGCTCGAAAAATAGTATTAAGAACTAATCAAAATATGAAACTAGAAAATCAAGGAAATAGTGACGAACAAATTAAACGTGCTATTCTGGACTTAAGTAATGAATTAAAAAGAGAAATGACTAAATCATTATGGGATTAGATTTATTGCTTTCCAAATGGAAACGGTAGGCATTCCAGAATAATGGCAGATATTATAATTGAATCAGTTTTTGGCGAAAAAATATTTTCTTGGAATCAATCAAACATGGTTAAAGAAGATGAGACAAGAAAAGAATACATAAGATCAATCAGAGAGGGGGATAAAGGTGATATTATTCCGTTAATCAAATTTGCAAGAAACTAAAGTGACATTCGTAAAACAGCGCTTAGCAAAATAAAACGAAGCCCAATTTTAGGGCTATTGTTTATGCTGTGTTTTATAGTTGCTAGTAAGGTTGGTGCATCTACTCTGCACAAGCCGGAGGCTTATAGAATAGTTCGTCACGAGGCGCAGCCTCACGCCATCGGATCTCTGCGCTGCTAGTGATGCATAGTGACAAGCGCTGTGTCGGGGGACACCGCGCGGAGAAGGAAATATTTCGCCGATGCAGGAGCTTTTCTCCTGCATCATGTTTCTACGAAGCATACAGCAGACTTCTATCGAATTTAAAGCTAAAAATTATTCTATCCTACCCAACACAGGAAGGAAAATTTTAGGTTCTTAAAAAAACTTGCCTTACCTTAGTTGGACACAATGGGATTCTAAA
Organism: Cytophagales bacterium; assembly: GCA_043718845.1. GTDB lineage: Bacteria > Bacteroidota > Bacteroidia > Cytophagales > Cytophagaceae > JANYCO01. Next base: position 2,122 of record JAYSUZ010000273.1, on the reverse strand, counting down.
AATGGTTTTTAGAGATGCCCTTAATAAATTTTTAATACTTTATATCGCATGAAAAAAAACTATTTACTTACTGTTGCATTGTTATTCAGTCTCACAAGATTAATTGCACAAACAGACAGTAGTTTAACATCATTAAATATTGATAATTTCAGTATTGAAGATCTAATGAATGTCAAAGTGACGGTTGCCACCAAGACAGAACAGAATGTAGACGAGGCGCCGGGTACCATCAGGGTTATCACTCGTCAGCAGATTTCCGATATGAATGCCTTGATTTTACGTGATGTTCTAAACGTATATGTGCCGGGTATGGACGTTACACCCAACTCTTTTAAATACGATGATAGAGGAGACTTCGTCTATAACCGTGGGATATTTACAGATTTTGCTCAACAAGTTCTTATTTTGTTTAACGGTAAATCCAAATTCAGTGAAACTACTTTTGGGTCACCATTTGTGGCCATGGAATTTACTTTAGACAATGTGGATAGGATTGAGATCAGTACTACTCCCATTCCCATCCATGGCGGAAATGCAATAACTACAGTGAATATAATAACCCGTGAAAAAACTATGAACGGTACAGAAGCATCACTCAATACCATATTTAATGAAAAAGATGGTTATCAGGGAAAACGTTATTCTGTTACCACTGGGCAAAATATCGGAAACTGGCACCTCGGAGTATCGGCACAGTATTATGACGATAGAGGACAAAGTTTTTCGGATGTAGCGGAAAATAGCGGTTATAAATACAGTCCGAATACATTAAGAGATGGAGTCAAAGGAGCAGGTAATTTTACTTTGAACCTTCGCTCAGGAGACGGAAAATTTGAACTGGGGAGTTGGTATAAATATGTAAACAAAGATGCATTTCTTTCTGGTCTTGTTCCGTCTCAAAGTACTAATAGCTATAACTATCAAGGAAAAGTACTTACCAATTACCTTTTGTATAAACCTATAAAAGGCTTGGACGTAACTCTTGGTTCTTCCAATTTCTTTTTTGAAAATTATATTGATTATGGTGGAGTACCTTATGGCTACGACAATATTAATTATGATTATTTTTTGGAAACAAATTATACAAAACAGCTTAATGTGGCGGGAATACATACCCTTTTGGTTGGAATAAAAATCGAAACAGAAGGACAAAGCAAAACACGTACTTACCTCTGGGATTCTTTGGGTACAGGATTCGATACTTATGTAACTCCAGCTCTGCAAACCGCTCCCAATCTTGGACGGCAGATTGTATCGGCGTATGCGGAAGATAACTGGAAAATTTCAAATAAATTCAACGCTGTTGTTGGTGGAAGACTTGACCAATATTGGAATTTCAGAAACACTCAATTCACAGCCTTTAATCCTCGAATTGCCTTATCCTATAATCCCAGTAAGCGTTTAATTATAAAAGCTCTGTACGCTTCAGCCTTCCGTCCACCTGCGATTTATGAAATTGCTGGCGCTGGCATTATTCCTCCGCTCTATGGAAATACAAATGTAAAACCGGAAAAAGTGGCTACCTCCGAGCTTAACTTTATCTTCAAAACCAATAAAATGAAAATTCAATTATCCACCTTTTATCAATCGTATCGGCAGGCAATCGAATACGTGGTGCAGGATTCTGTTACTTCTGTAGCAACAAATACAAAAGGTTCACAAATATTAGGAGGTGATTTGTACATATCTTACTATCTCAACAAAAATTCGTATTTCTTTGTCAATGGATCTAAATTTTTTACAAACTCAACTTCCAATCCAGGAGGTAAAGTATATTACCTCCCTGAATTGTATGTTAACGGAGGATTAAATATTCGTATAAGAAATTTCAATTTTAACTCTACAGCCTTCTATCGCGGTAAAAGGCCATTGCCAGATTATATGGTGATTAATAAAACGTATGTAAAAGATAATTTCAATTTTAATCTTAATCTTTCCTATACATTAAATAAAGTTAAGTTCTATTGTATGGTACAGAATCTATTGGACAGGAAAGACAATATTCCACTTAGTCTTGATGGTTTCTATCATCCTTTGCGGAGAAGGGTTTATAACCTGGGAGTAAGTATTAATTTCTAATTTTCAATAGAGTGAAAAAATAGAGCAATATTGGTTTTTTCGC
>JAYSUZ010000272.1:0-3149 GCA_043718845.1 Cytophagales bacterium | reverse complement strand
ATCACACGGGATAGACGGAATAACTTTCGATGATATAGAAAAGAAAGGAGTAGGAGATTTTCTGCTGAACATACAACAAGAACTAATCAATGGCTCTTTTTCGCCCTTGTTGGACCTTTTTGTCCAACAAGAGTTTCTAGTGGTCCCAATGCCGAAATAACCAGCGCATTTTTCTTTTTTTATTAAATTAAAAACACTAATTTTGCAGCACTATTTTTAACTAAATTTTTTATGTAAATATTAGTGTCTAATAAAAACCAACTAAATTATTCAAACTTTTATTCTTAGAAAGAAAATAAATATGAAAAATAAAAAAACATCTCTGGTTATATTTATTTTCATTTCAGTGTTAATGTTAAATTGCTCGGAAAATAATAATGATAAAATTGATAGAAAACATGACTGTTATCCCAATGGCGCTTTAAGGTTATTGGTGAATGCAAAACAAGATTCAAGTTCTACAGTGGTTCATTTTTATGAAAATGGAAATATTAAAGAAATTTGTAATTATGACAGAAATAAAAAAGAAAAAGGTTTGTTGTGTAAATTTGATAGTCTAGGGAATATCACAGAAATTGGATATTATAAGGAAGGTCTTGAGGAAGGAGTATCTTATTTATTCGAAGATAGAGTTTTAGATTTTGAAATGAAATATAATATGAGAAAACATAACGGAAGAAGTTGTCTTTATAGGAAAGACGGAACAATTAGAGGGGCTAAATATTTCAAAGATGACATTTTGTATAAATGTCAAAGAAATGATTCAATTGGATATATTTTTCTTGAGAGTGAATTTATTGAAAATGAAAAAATCGACTACATCTATTTGGGTCAAAAAAAAGTATTATTTGATAAATTAAATCCATCTAAAGAAGATTCAATAGAGTTGAAAATGAAATATGATTATCTTAATCAAAATTATTTAAGCTTTCCTTCATGTGATAGGTAATTCACTACTCCGTGCTATGTCCCGTGTGCCGTGAATAAATAAATGTTTGTAAGTTTATTTAATGTTTTCGCCCTTGTTGGACCTTTTTGTCCAACAAGCGTTTCTAGTGGCTTCAATGCCAAAAAAACCAGCGCATTTTTCTTTTTTTATTAAATTAAAAACATTCCGATGGCGCGTGGCTCCTGCCACGTGACTAACTATCCCTTAAGCCTCCGGCTTTCGAGAGTTTATTTTAACAAATTTTTAATCATGTCAGAAAAATGCAAAATGTATGAAGGAGGATTATTTTTTATTACTTTAACAGTGGCAGCTAGGATAGCTGTATTCACAAGGTATCAAAGCCTCGACGAAATAGTGCTCCTAAATTTACAGCACCGAAATTGATAAATTTGGATTTTAATTAGTATCTTGCTTGTAGAATGATGCACAAGCCAGAGGCTTATAGAATAGTTAGTCACGGAGCCGGAGCCACCTCAGGCACAGGTCTGATCGGAAACCTCTATACCTACGACCGATTGAACCGCCTAAAAAGCTCGGTTTACAAACTGCACAACGGAAGCAGTTACCTATCTACCAGCCTAGGCGATTACAACACCAGCTATACCTACGATGCCGATGGTAATATTCAGAGCTTGGTACGTAAAGGATACACCGTAAGCCCATCCGCTTCACCGGATAATAAAATGGATATATTGGATTATACGTACGATGTAGGCGGCTCCTCTTCTTCAACCAAACGTTACAATCGTTTAGTAAAGGTAGGAGAAGGAGGTGACAACAAGTACAGAACGAGCCAAAGTTTAAATTGGGGAGACATTACGGTATCTGCAAGTACGGGTAACGATTATTCCTACGATGAAATTGGTAATCTTATACTTGACCGAAAAGAAAACAAGAAAATTACTTGGGACATTTATGGAAAAGTAAAGATGGTAGAGCCTACCAACAGTTCTGGAACAGTGATAGCGGCTACGGCTACACAAAACAAACTTATCTTTACCTATGATGCGAATGGCAATAGAGTGCGCAAAGAAGTACAAGCCGGCAACCCAAGCACCGACCGCACCGATTACTACATGCGCGATGCCTCTGGCAATACCATGAGTATCTACAGCCGTATAGGTACAGCAGCGCCTTATACGCTCACCATTACAGAAATGAGCATCTACGGCAGCGACCGTTTGGGAGAGTATAAGCCAAGTGCCACAGAGGCCGTTGTAAACACCACCACCACCTCAAGCCGAACAGCACTTACGGTAGACGAAACCTTAATCTACCGCAAGCCAGGGTACAAGTACTACGAATTAAAAGACCATCTAGGAAATGTAAACGCCACCGTTTCAGACAAGATACTAAAACCCTCTACCGCCTATACCGCAGATTTGAGTTCCTATACGGCTTATTATCCCTTTGGGATGACAATGCCAGGGAAGTCGTTTAGCGCTGGGAGTTATCGGTATGGGTTTAATGGGAAGGAGAAAGACCCAGAAGGAATGGGTGGTGGTGGCTCTACTTATGATTATGGATTTAGGATTTACAATGCTCAGATAGGAAAGTTTTTATCCATAGATCCATTATCTCCAAAATATCCTTGGTATACACCATATCAATTTGCAGGGAATAAGCCAATTGCCAATGTAGACTTGGATGGGTTGGAGGATTTATATGTAGGAGACGGTAAATTAATTAGCTCAGGTCCTTATACTGATAAAGGTAAACAAAGTATTATTAGTGCTTATAATGTTAAGCAAAATCAACAAAATTCAAAATCAGCAGTTCATAAATTACCTCCAATAAATTACAGATATTATCCCGGTAATAATTCGACACCAATAATAACTCCAGAAACAGCAAATGATCCTCCATATTCCCCATCAATTAAGGGGAGTTTCGATATTTCGGTAGGTCCAAATCAATCAGGAAGAGCAAGTGTATTTGGAATTGGAGCTGGTACAAAAATTGGAGTTACTACAAAAGTGGCCAGTTTATCGTTAGATACAGATTTTTCAGAGATTAATGTAGAAACTTCTGATATCTTAAAATCTCCCACAGAAATTAATTTTGCAGCTGGAATTACCGATGGTCCAGTTAGCGCAGACTTCAGTGCAACTGTAGAGCTTAAAGCTAAGCCAGAACTAACTAGTATGTCAGTTTCTGGAGGTTTGGGTCCAATAAAGGTAACACAAGATTTAATTGAAAA
>JAYSUZ010000271.1:0-6952 GCA_043718845.1 Cytophagales bacterium | reverse complement strand
AGAGGATAAGTTCTGAAATAGTATTTAACGATAATACTAAAATTGATAGACAAAAGTACAAGACTATTTGAACCAAAACAACTATTTTAAACTTAATTGCTTAATGTACCTCCGTCGTCACCGATAGCTCTTTCACCGCTGGCACGCCATTGGTATAAAGCAAAACCGTATGCGCTTCTTTCCCTTTTAGGTCTTTTGTATCCATTGTAAGCTCTATCACCCCTACAGCACCTTGGGGTAAGGCTTCTGAGGGAATATTCACGGAAATACAAGTGCAAGAAGTCGTCATACTTGAAATAAGAAGCGGCAATTTTCCTGTATTTTTATACGTAAAAGTATGTACTAATTTTTGACCTTGCGTTGAGGCTCCAAAATCAAAAATCCCCTTCTTCAAAAAGCGCATCTCTGCATGAAGACTATCTTTGTGTGAAAGTGTCACCGATACAATTTCAATATTTCGATGTAACGCTGCATCAATTGAATAAACAGATTTTTTGGTATCGTGAAAATTGTCGTTCAATAATTTGTGCGCTTTATACTCTCCAAAAGGCAATCGTAATAAAGTCAAACTACCGCTATTCGAAGCGGAGTCTTCAAGGTAAGGAATTAAAATTCCATCCTTATATGCTCTCAAATACAAGTCCAAACTGGATATTCTGCGCAATGTAAGCGACACATTATAATCTGTTTTCGCCAATGAACTGGCATGTCCCTTTACCATCAAGTCCAGTTGCTGCCCCTTTTCCAATTCTTGAAGAAGCAAATCTGTAAATTTATCCAAATCCTGTACGCCTTTGTCTACATAGTTTTCAAAGAAATTGGTCACGGTATCTTCTGCTATTTTCTTATTTTCCTCCGCTACACCCTTCGAATAGTTCTCTCGGTATACGCCTATCAATTGCTTGTATTGATTGTAGCTGGTCAAATAACTGATGGAAGAAAGTGTATCTTTTTTTTTAGGGTTTGGTTCATCGTTATGGAAATATAATTTCACGGGCAAGTACGACATTAGTTTTTGTAACGGCGAAAGCGAATCTTTTGCAATAGTATCAATAGGCACTGGAACAATCAGCTTGTAAGACCAAAGATCGTTGCAGCATGTTTCTGATTTTCTATACATAGCCCCTTTCCTATTAGAGGTAATAAAACCTGTTTTATTTTTAGCATTAAACGTATAGTATAAATCGTTAACACTTGTATTAATAGGGTACCCAAGGTTTGTGGGTACAGACAGCGTAGAACCGTCAAGAGGAATACTGAAAATATCAAACCCTCCCAATCCATAATGCCAGGTAGAACTAAAATAAAGTAGTTTTGAACCTGCATCGTATACCGGAGAAACCTCGTCGTCTATGGAATTGATTATTTTCCCTAAGTTTTCAGGTTTAGAAAATTGATTGTTTCGTTTCACCGATTTCCAAATATCCAATTTCCCATACGTACCGGGTCGGTCAGAAACAAAAAACAACACTTCATTGCTATCAATCTTGGCACTAAAAGGTTGCGTAGCGGTATAGCCCACCAAATTAATACTATCGGATAATCTTACAGAAGCTTGCCAACGTCCATTTTTCCATTTACTACCATAGATGGCACACTTCATTGAAGTATCACATCGGGTAAAATAAAGTGTTTGTAAATCTTCACTTAGGCTAGCATTCGCTTGGTGCTGACCTACTCTATTTACGTTAGTATCCAATGCTTCTTTCAGAAACCAACTGGAATCTTTTCTTTCCGCTTCATAAATACGAAGCCAATATTTTTTATCTTTCTCGTCGCTGTAGGCGCGCATTTTCTCTGAGCGTAAAGAAGAAAAATATACGACAGAATCATTAAGAGAAACAACATTAAACTCTGCGTTAATAGTATTTACAGCAGTTTCTGGACGAAGTGTATCGCCAAGATTTTTGATCACCACACGAACCGTATCCTTCAAAAGTCCGATTGCAAATTCACAGGATTTAATCTCTTGTTGTGTTTTTAGATAATAATAAGATTTTTTATTTGTTTGATTTTTACCATACCGAATATAGTTTTGACGGGCTTTTAAATACTTTCCTTCAAATTTCTGCATGGTAGCCAACCAATATAAACTGAACGGATAGTCCTTATCTTTATCTTGTTTTAAAACATAGTCGTAGTAAGTTGCCGCCAATGTATATTCATTGTAGTGTCTCAACGATTCGGCATATTGGTAGACTACGTATAAATTAGTGGAATCTAACAGCATTGCTTTTCTGTAATAAATTGAAGCACCATAATAATCTCTTTCAGCATACGAAACATCGGCATATCGAAGCCATTGCTTCTGCGATTGGGCGGATAGCTGAATGCTAAAAGATATAAATAAAAAAACTACGATAGCGCTTTTCATATATAGGCCGGACAGAGTTTATAGTGCTGCTTTTTAGGCAACACGTCTAAAATATAAATAACCGAAAATTCGCCGCCTCCTCTTCTATTACTTGCTGGACGTAGGTTGCTATAGTTAATGTCGTAACTTAGTCCTACATATAATTTTTGGAAATCCATTCCAATAGAAACAAACACGGCATCCTTGGTTCTTACCCATCCTCCAATATAAAAAGCGCGGTAATGAGCACTTGCGGTATTTAAACTATATTTCACAGAAGACCCCAGCACAAACTCCTTATAGGTACCTTGCGTGGAAAATAAGGCAGAAGGTACTAAGTCAACTTTTTTGGCTAATTTATAATTTCCTGAAACATGTAAATTATAACGTCTATCCAATAAAATAAGCGTATTCCCAAAAAACGATTGTTTGGGAGCCGATACGTTAAAAACCGAAAAACCCACCGACACTGTTTTTCTATTTTTTATTTTGTACCGCCAATTAATCCCTGTATTCAGATTTGGATATACACGTCCTGCATTTTGAAAATTTTCTGTAGACGGTAGGTTAGGATCATAAACTATTCCATTAAATTGATTGTCGTAAGTTAAATTTTCGTAATCGATACGGCGAGAAGTAAAGCCAGACTGAACGCCTAACGTAATAAAATGTGTCGAATCTCTATTCAATTTTATTCTATACGATCCTGATACGTTTAGTTGTAAGGTACTGAAATGAGAATCGCCTGTTTTATCTTGATAAATAGAAATTCCAGCACCTACATTTTTAATTCTAAGAATACTGTTTGCATCTGCCGAAACACCGAATGTCTGATACGGAATAGTCACCGAACTCCATTGGCGCCGTCCATTTCCTACAAATCTATACGATCCTTCAAAATCGCCTGTAAGAGCGGGGTTAAGATTCATAGGCGAAGAACTAAACTGTGAAAAATGAATATCTTGGCCATAACTCTTTAGTGCCAACACTAAACAAAAAATAGAAATGAATATAAGATAGAGTCGATCTTTCATTTTTCTGGTTAACGTATCAATGTTACATTTCCTTTCTTGAAAAATTCTTGGTCGTCTACACAAACCGCTTTTATGTAATAATCAAATACGCCTGGATCTGCCTTCATTCCTTTGTACGTTCCGTCCCAGCCTATTGTTTGGTCGTGTGTTTCAAATACCTTTTCACCCCATCGGTTATAAAGCACAAAATACAATTCTCTTATGTTCAGACTACGTACCAATAACAGTTCGTTACTACCGTCTTCGTTGGGCGTAAAGGCATTGGGCACATAGATATAAGGCTCTTCACAAATAATTTCTATTACATTTATCGTCACACTGTCCAGTACACTGCATCGCTCTACCTGTGGGTCAGAGAGGCTAACAGTATAAGTAGTAGTGACTGGCGGTGTAGCGATAGGAGCACTACTAGTTGAATTGCTAAGAGTGGAAGACGGCGACCAGCTATATCCCCAGCCAGTAGGAGGAAGTGCCCTTATCGTAGTACTTTTTCCTTTATAAATAGTATACTGGTCGGCAATAGCATCAAGACTGATACTTCCAATAGTAGAGATGTACAATTTTTTAGTAAGCGTATCGGCTAAGTTGCACGTGGCATTATCGAACAGCACCAGTTGTACATCGTAGGCACCACCTGTACTGTAGGTATGTGAAGGATTTATTAAAGTAGAAGTAGTGCCGTCGCCGAAAGACCATGTAAAGGTAGTGGTAGATTTAAGAAGACTTGTATTTTCAAATTGAACAAGCTCCCCTACGCAAGAATTTTTCGCATTAAAGTCTGCTACTACTACAGGCAATCTAAAATCCATCTTAAATACGCCTATGTTGCAATTGGAACTATTATTTGTAGAAGGTAATGGCGTAATTCCGATAGGTGGCTTTAAAGGCATATCACTATTGGCACCACAACCAGCACACATCGCTTGGTATATTTTCCCTTTACGATCAAAACGACTTGTGCCACCATCTACATGTTCTTCGCTTAAATTACCTCCAAAAAAAGAGGCATAATTGGCAGCGGAAGCATCCCCTTCCAAAACAAATAAATAGAAATCATAACTATCCGTTGTAGCTTGAAAATAGTCGGTAGGAGGATTGGGGCCTAGTGTCGTCAACATCGTAAAAGGCCTGGTAGTCCCACTCAGAAATTCATTATTTTCTGGACTACCACCCCAACCGGATAAATAAATTTTGCTACAGAGATCTACCAAGAAAGCCGTAGGTGAAATATTGGGCCTACCAGAGCCTGTACCAAACGTAGTAGACCAAAGCACCGAATCCAATTCGGGTGTAATTTTACTTATAAACTGTCCACTATTGGGCTGGGAAAAACCGGCAGCCTTAATGTATCGGGTAGCATTGATAGCCGAAGCCGCTGTTTGACCGAATAAGTATACAGCGTTAAACTTATCCAACCCTACAAAATAAGTCTGGTCGTAAGCCGGTGAACCATAATACGAAGCATAGATAATACTACTCCCCGACTTATCTATATAACTAATAAACCCATCCGCTCGTCCTCCTTGATTGGTAGGATATAGAACGCCAGGCGTAACGGGAAAATTTAACGACGTTGTCCCTCCGCTTACATAAGGGTTGTCTAAGGTATCCAATTCAATCGAATAGGCGGCATCGTCTAGCGTGCCGCCCATGTATGAACTCCAGCTAATCGTTTGGAGGTTTGCATCCATTTTAACGAGTACGGCATCAAAATTACCCCCTCCAAATACCGGTTGAAAAGGAGTACCTACAATAGGAAAATTAAGCGAACGCGTACAGCTTGCTATATATACATTGTTGGACTTATCCAATTCTATTTCACCTCTTACTTCGTCTGCATAATTATACCGTAGATTAGAAGCTGGACTCCGAGCCAACACGCCATCATTGCCCGCTCCTCCAAGATAGGTAGAGGCCAACAGAGACGCCCCATCGCTACTCAATTTCGATACAATAATATCGCTCCCATTCGCATAGGCTACTTGAATACCGAACATTCCAATAGGAGTGCCACCATTAAATATAGTATCAAACGCTAACTTTGTAAAAGGGAAATTCAGCGACCCAGTAGTACCGAAGATATATAATTCGTCGGCGGCGTTTACAATCAGACTATGAGGAATCTCATCGCCAGAGCCGCCTAAATAAGTTGAATATATTCTTTTAGTTCCTGAAGAATCGTACTTCGTAATGCCAATATCGGTACCACCACCAATAAAAAAAGGAGCACCACCACCAAAGGTAGTTTGGTATGCACCAAGCGTAACAGGATAACCTACTCCAAAAATAGAACTTCCTGCGTATAAAAATCCTTTAGAATCGGGTGTGGCCGTGTAGCCAAAATTGTCTGCCAAAGAACCCGAATACGTAGAAAATAGCAATACCGGATCGATTGTTAAGGCGTAATTTTTATTGTATCCAGAAGGAAAACCAAAAGACAAAGAATGTGCAGACAACTGAAAATTACAAGGAATAGCGACCAAGTTGCCGTTAATAAGTTGGTAGGCATACGGTTTTTTTTCGATTACAGTCCCTGCAGAAGTTTTGACCACCAAATTTCCTTCTTGACTTATGTATACCTGATCTACGCCATCATACGTCAACTTTATTTGCGATGGATCTACTCTTGGGAGTAGCACTAAGTCATACTTTAAGGCATTGTCTTGAGAATAGACTTTAAGGTCTATTCCTTGGTATAAATTTCTATAGACGATGGTTTGATAGGCTTTCACATGGGATGCCCAATGCGCAGGATTAGACCCTATGAAATAATTTTGGTAATCTGAATAGTCGTTTTCAGGGTCGATGACAACATCCGGATTGGCACCTTCGAATTTCACTTTAAAGGCGTGTCCTCTATATCTTATACTGTCTGCCGATATTGTCTCTTTTGGAGGGGCTGGGTGTTTAAAATCATTTCCATCGAGCAGGTTGTAGGTAAAACAATTGTTTTCGAGAAATAAAGCCCCTGACTGGAGTGTTGCTTTGTACTGTATCGTCGCATCCCACTGGTTTTTATTCTCTATAAAACGAATAGAAGAAGGAGGGTGACTGAAACCTGTCACATAGCTAAAAAAATAGAGAAACAGTACGACGCTATAATTTTTATTCATTTAGTATAAAGATGCTAGACTATTCAATACCTAGAATTAACCCTCATTATACAATACTACTCATTTTATTTCTAATTTGGAGCCTATTATTCAAATAAATAACCACTGTAAGCCAGCCCTTTGGCTACACTTATAAAATTATCATCCGACTTAATGGCCAAGTTTGGAAATTTTAATTTGAATAATTGTTGTACAGCCGTAACCATTGACGTTCCTCCTGTCAAAAAAAGCGTATCAATCGAATCTGGATTAATTTTATTTTCTGTAAAAAAAGTATCCAAATAAGTGTCTATTTTAGCAATATCCTTCCCTACTATCTGATTGTATTCCTCCAGTGTGATGGGCGTCTCGATTTCAATATCAAGATTATTATACGAAAATAGCGAAAGCGATTTTTTAGACAGTTCTACTTTTGTTTGTTCTATAGATTGAAAAACAGAATAGCCTAAATT
>JAYSUZ010000028.1:0-4722 GCA_043718845.1 Cytophagales bacterium | reverse complement strand
TCTCAGAGTGAAGCACCTCAATTTATGAACGACGTACAAAGTAATGTATATTTGGATTTGGTAGATAGTACTTGGAAATTTAAGGGCACTTCAACGCATGTAAAATTAGATATTTTTGGAAATGGAGACGGCTCTAGTATTGTAGACAATACAAATTATAAAGTCGGCGAAAATAATTTAATTTTCCCAGGGTATACCTATGAAGCATGTGATGGAGGAAGAGCTTCTAACGAACAGCGTTCGGTGAAGGTGAATGGAATCTTTGCAATGACATTAGACAAAAATACGTTAGAGTATAATTTATACCCAGGTCTTGCCGGCTTCCCTTGGACTTGTGGACGATGGCCTAAAACAATTCTGTCTAGATTTTATACTACTGATGCTTATTGGCGTTCTAGATTTTTGGACTGGCTAACAGTTCTTCCAGTAGGCGATTTTATAATCTTAGGAACTTCTGGAAATGCGGATTTTGATAATTGGGAACAACCTATAAAAGATTATCTTACAGCTAATTTCGGTGCAAAATTAATAGGACAACTGAATAATAACGAGCCTTATATTTTGTTGGCTAAAAAAGGAAATGCACAGTCAATATCAGAAAAGCATTCCGACAATGTAAATGCAAGTATTTCATTAGATTCTATTATCACAGGTAAGTTTAATAATGGTCATATCCAATCTACACGAATAGGGCCTGCTACCGAATGGGGTACTTTTTACCAAAGACTATATTCTTCGGGACAAGACAAAAGTGCTTTTAAAATTTTAGGCGAAAAGTTAGACGGATCGATTGATACATTATCGATCAATTTTAATTTTGCAAAAAATGTAGACGGTATCGATACGCTCGATTTACAACCACAAATCGATGCGAAAATATATTCTTACATAAAATTAATTTGTATGGTTTATGATTCTTCCGCAGCACTAGATCCTCCTCAATTGAATAGATGGCAGGTAATATACCGTAAACCACCAGAAGGAAGTATGAATCCTTACGCTGTAGGATTGGAGAATTATCAAATACCTACAAAAGAAGAAGGCGCCAAAGTGTGTGTCCCATTTGAGTTTGACAATATTGCAGATTTGCCCTTTGAAGATTCTATCAAAGTAAATATAACTGCAAAAGGAGATAATGGAGTATTGATAAGCGACTCTACTTATGTTGTCTATAAAGACATCTTAAACCCTGGCAAATCATTTCTTTTCAATTATTGTTTAAATACAAAAGGATTATCGGGAAGAGTAACGATGAGAGTATTCGTAAATCCATATATACAAAGCGAGGAGTATTATACCAACAATCTACTGGAAGTATATTTTGATGTTATAAAAGATAAAATACCTCCCATAATCGATGTGACCTTCGATGGTGTTCATATCATGGATGGAGATATTGTTTCTCCAAGTCCTAATATTACAATTACCTTAAATGATAATAGTAAATACTTGATGATAACAGACCCCAATGACATTTCAATATTCTTTAAAAGTCCGGGCTCTTCCAACGAAGTACAAATATTACCAAGTAGTGCCGATATCCTAAAATACGGACAATCGGTTGGCGGAACAAATACCTTTACAATCGTATACCAACCAAAAGATCTTCCCGATGGTGATTATACTATAATTGTGAAAGGATACGATGTAAATAAAAATAATTCTGGTCAATATTATAGAGTTACCTTTCATGTTGAAAACGCCTCCACGATTTCCAATTTCTACCCTTATCCAAATCCTTTCTCTACAAGTACTAGATTTGTATTTACACTTACGGGTAAATATATTCCAGACGATTTGAAAATACAAATCATGACGGTGACAGGAAAAGTAGTAAGAGAAATTACAAAAGAAGAATTAGGACATATTCATATTGGTAATAATAAAACTGAATACGCTTGGAATGGAACAGATGAGTATGGAGATAAACTAGCGAATGGTGTATATTTATACAGAGTTATTCTTAAAAATAAAGGAGATAATTTTGAACACAGAGATACTGGTGGCGACAAAGCATTTAAAAAAGAGTTTGGGAAAATTTATATATTAAGATAACCCCGCAGCCTTATAAAATTCAATAAAGCGGAGAGGAAATTTTGTTTCAACCCGCTTTATTGAATATAAGAATTTCAGACTTAGTCTTTCTTGTTAATTGCGTCAATTATTTTGCTTCCTGTAGGACTGACCGAAGAAGCGTAAAATTCCACTAATTCGCCTTTTTCGTTTAGTAAATACTTACAAAAATTCCAACTTGGCTCTTTTTCATTCCATCCATTCTGCTCTTTAGTAGTAAGCCATTTGTATAGAGGATGTTGTTGACTTCCTTTTACATCTACTTTATCAAACATCTGAAAGCTAACACCGTAATTTTTTTTGCAAAATTCTATAATTTCAGTATTAGAACCGGACTCTTGTCCTCCAAACTGATTGCATGGAAACCCTAAAACAGCCACTTTGTCACCATAGTTAAGATGTAATTTCTGGAGTTCTTCATATTGTGGTGTAAATCCACATTTTGAAGCGGTGTTTACAATAAGCACTTTTTTTCCCTTAAACTTAGAGAAATCAATTTCTTCTCCATCAAGTGCTTTAGCCTTAAAGGAATAGAAGGAAGGTGCTGATTCTGGAGTTAGCTTATCTTTAGGTCTCGACGACGTATCCGTTTTGGTAATACATGAGAATAAGACAGATAATACACTAATGGCAAAAATTACATTAAGTCTAGTCATAAAATAGTTTATTTTTTTAAGTATCTTAACAAGAATACAAACAAATTGTCATAAAAGTTCCTGAAAAATAATTTGGTAACATTTTTGAAACGTCGTTGTAAAATATAGTTTTTTATTAGATTTGTAAAGATTAAAATATACCTATACTATGCTAAACAAAGAAGAATTCAGAAAATTTGCCATTAAAGGTCAAGGTCTAGGAAGTAATATTGTAGACCAATACATTACTAAAATAGAGAGTATGTCTATTCCAAACATTCAGGATATGAATGTTCCTAAAATTCACGATTCTTCTGTTCCAAGCATTCAAGATATGACTACTTACGTCATTGAAGAAAGACCAGGAAATTTCAGAGCAATTGATGTATTTACAAGATTAATTTCTGATAGAATCATCTTCATGGGAATGCCTGTAGGAGACGAAGTAGCGAATATTATTATAGCACAATTGCTATTTTTAGAATCAGTAGATGCTAAAAAAGATATCTTAATGTATATCAATAGTCCTGGCGGAGGCGTTTATGCAGGGTTAGGTATTTACGATACAATGCAATATGTGAACCCAGATGTAGCTACAATTTGTACTGGTTTGGCCGCTTCTATGGGCGCTATATTACTAGCGGGAGGCGCTCCAAATAAACGTTCGGCACTACCACACTCTCGTATTATGATTCACCAACCACTTGGGGGTGCTCAAGGACAGGCTTCAGACATTGAAATCACGGCCCGTGAAATCATGAAATTGAAAGTAGAATTATATGAAATTTTGGCAAAACACAGTGGGAAAGATATCAAAACGATAGAAAACCATTCTGATCGTGACTATTGGATGCGCGCTGCAGAAGCAAAAGAATACGGCTTGATTGATGAAGTGCTAACAAAAAAATAATCGATTATCTTAATAAAGACCTACTATTTTTTACTGTAAAAAATAGTAGGTCTTATAGTAAAATTTTAAAATATAGACTAAATGGCTCAGGTAACTTGTTCGTTTTGTGGTAGACCAAAAAAGGAGGTAGAACTCATGTTGGCTGGATTAAACAATACCCATATTTGTAATTTGTGTATTGCTCAAGGAAATCAAATTCTATCGGAAGATGGAAAACAAAAATCAAAGGCTCCTGTAGCTCCGAAATTTAAACTCATAAAGCCCGTTGAGATGAAGAAATATCTTGATCAATATGTGGTAGGGCAAGACGATGCCAAGAAAGTAATGTCTGTAGCGGTCTATAACCACTATAAAAGGCTGATGCAGGTAAAATCTAAAGAGGATGATGTACAGATTGAAAAATCAAATATCATTATGGTAGGTGAAACAGGTACAGGAAAAACATACATCGCAAAAACACTTGCTAAAATGCTTGACGTGCCTTTTTGTATTGCAGATGCGACAGTACTTACGGAAGCAGGCTATGTAGGCGAAGATGTAGAAAGTATACTCTCTCGTCTTTTGCAAGCGGCAGATTATGATGTAGAAACGGCCCAAAGGGGAATTATATTTATAGATGAAATAGATAAAATCGCTCGGAAGTCAGACAATCCTTCTATTACAAGAGATGTAAGTGGCGAAGGCGTTCAACAGGCTTTACTTAAACTATTGGAAGGCACTACGGCTAATGTTGCTCCTCAAGGCGGCAGAAAACATCCTGATCAAAAAATGATTGCGGTGAATACGGAAAATATTTTATTTCTCTGTGGTGGAGCATTTGATGGTATTCAGAAAATGATTTCGTCAAGATTAAATACGCGTCCATTGGGATTCTCTACAAAGGATAGTAGTGAAGATATTGATAAAGACAACCTCTTGCAATATGTTTCAGCGCAAGATTTAAAGTCTTTTGGTTTAATACCAGAGCTTATTGGTCGTTTACCAGTGGTTACATATTTGGAACCTTTATCCAAAGAAACCTTGAGAATGATCTTGTCAGAACCAAAAAATGCGTTGATGAAACAATACACAAAATTGTTTGCAATGGAAGGTATTGAACTTGAA
>JAYSUZ010000270.1:0-6955 GCA_043718845.1 Cytophagales bacterium | reverse complement strand
GGGAAATTGGAAAATCTATTGCCGAAAAACAAGCGGAAAATTGGGGTAAAGCTATTGTGCCTACTTTATCCCAAGAACTCCAAAATGAATTTCCGGGAATTGGTGGTTTTTCAGTCGGAAACCTATGGCTAATGGCTCAATTTTACACTGAATATCAACTAGTTGAATTTCTCGTACCACTGGTACGAGAAATTAGTTGGAGCAAGCATATTACCATTTTAAAAAAATGCAAAAACAACCAAGAACGCCAATTCTATATCCTTTCAACCAAAAAGTTTGGCTGGACTAAAAATGTTTTGACACTTCAAATTGAAAATAAAACATTCGAAAAATACTTGCTCAATCAAACCAATTTTGAAAACACATTGCCCGATAAAATTAAGAATCAAGCCTATTTGGCTGTAAAAGATGAATATACGTTTGATTTTTTGAACCTTGCCGATGAACATTCTGAAAGTGATTTGGAGCAAGCATTGATTCAAAATATCCGTAGATTTTTAGTAGAACTAGGTCACAACTATACTTTCGTAGGAAATCAGTATAAGGTAGCTCTTAGTGATAAAGAATATTTTATTGATTTGCTTTTGTACCACCGTCAATTGCAATGCCTTATAGCTATTGAACTAAAAATCGGGGAGTTTCTACCCGAATACAAAGGCAAAATGGAGTTTTACCTTTCTGTTTTGAACGATACTATAAAATTACCACACGAAAATGAAGCCATTGGTATCATTATTTGCAAAAGTAAAGACAGAACAATAGTAGAATATTCTCTAAAATCAAGTACGATGCCTATTGGTGTGGCTACTTATAATACATCTACCATTTTACCAAAAGAATATCAAAACCTATTACCAAGCAGCACCGAAATTTCTAACAAAATCAATCAATATTTTGATTTAAAACCTATTGAATAATGACATACGAACAAATAAATAACCTATTTAAGCAACGCTACAACCAAACCAATTGGAAATCAACAAAAAAGAGACGCTATACACAGCGTCTCTTTTTTGTTGTGCCTTTTCTAAACTATCTTGTACCGATTCTTTTTGAAATACAAGAAGCGCAACGT
The DNA here is from genome assembly GCA_043718845.1 of Cytophagales bacterium. Taxonomy (GTDB): domain Bacteria; phylum Bacteroidota; class Bacteroidia; order Cytophagales; family Cytophagaceae; genus JANYCO01. Next base: position 5,880 of record JAYSUZ010000270.1, on the reverse strand, counting down.
AAACATAGCCGTAGAAAACTAAAAAATATGAATCCTTATAAACAAATAGAGCAAGAGATTTTAGCCTCCTCACACATCGTTATTACCGCACACAAATCGCCCGATGGCGATTCTATTGGGAGTTCGTTAGGACTGTATCAATTTATAAAAAAACTAGGCAAAAACGTTTCCATCTGCCACCCAGACCCTGCCCCAGATTATTTAGCATGGCTGGAAGACATAGACTGTATTTTGACCTTGAAAGAGCACCAAGCAGCAATAGAGGCACAGTTCGAAAAAGCAGATCTTATCTTTTGCCTAGATTACAATGCCTCCGATAGAGTAGGAGAGCCTATGCAAGCACTGCTCACGAAAGCAACGTGCAAAAAGATAATGATTGACCACCATCTGAACCCAGAAAATTTTGCTTTTATTACAGTATCCGAAACAGCTGTTTGTTCTACGGCACAGCTGGTATTCGAACTTATAGCCCAATCGGGGAACCTTGCGTTGCTAGACGATAAAGTGGGTACGCCGCTTTATTTGGGAATACTTACCGATACAGGGGCGTTCCGCTTTCCATCCGTGCAGCCAAGGACACACGAAGTACTGGCTGCATTGTTGGCGGCAGGCGTTCAACACCACCTTGTACATGAAAACCTGAACGACAACAATACCATAGGAAGAATCCGATTACAAGGCTATGCAATGAGTGAGAAGTTGGAACTAATGGAGCAGTACCCTGTCGCTATTATCTCCATGACGGAGGACGAACTCGCACGGTTCAATTACCAAAAAGGCGATACTGACGGGCTAGTCAATTTTGCACTTTCTATAAAAGGATTAAAAGTGGCTATTTTTCTTTCTGAAAAAGAAGGAATGATTAAGATGTCTTTCCGATCCAAAGGCAGCGAAAATCCTGTAAACATAATGGCCTCCGAACATTTTAATGGAGGCGGACACGCCAATGCCTCTGGAGGAAGGAGCGAACTGTCTATGGAGGCAACACTCGAAAAAGTTAGAGCCCTTATTCCGTTGTATTTTGGACAGACAGCGAAGGCATAAGCGGCTTCCATAAGCACAAAAAAAGGGTGTGTTGTAGGTTACTACAACACACCCTTTTTTATATCAAAAATGCGCTACGCATTCTTCGCTTTTTTCTTTTTCATATTTAGATTTATCACCTCCACTATAAGGGAGAAGGCTAATGAATAGTAGATGTATCCTTTTGGAATAACTTGATGAAAAGCTTCTGCTATCAACATTACCCCAATGGTCATCAAGAACGAAAGGGCAAGTACTTTTACGGATGGGTTTTCATTGATAAATTTCGCAATACCTTTGGCTGCAAAAAGCATAATAAGCATAGAGATAAAAACCGCCAACGACATAATTACCATTTCGCCAGAAAGCCCTACAGCGGTAAGAATAGAATCGAAAGAGAAAACCAAGTCAAGCAATATGATTTGTACAATAGCCGATCCGATAGATATTCGTTTCTTCTTTTTACCGTTGTGCAGATCATCCTCTTCCTCGTTAATACTAGCGTGGATTTCGGACGTACTCTTATATAAAAGAAATAACCCGCCAGCAAAGAAAATCAAATGTTTGATGGCGAAATCTTGCCCTCCAAAGGAAAATAAATTGCTTTCCACATGAGAAATCTTATTCAGAAGCCCCAGCAATACCAATCGTACAAGCAACGCTAGGCCAAGCCCAAGAAGTCTTACTTTCCTGCGGTGGTGGGGTTCTATTCTATCGGTAAGAATAGAGATGAAGATGATGTTGTCTATCCCTAAAACAATTTCCATTATTGTAAGGGTAAAAAAACTTAATAAACCATCTATACTTAAGACGCTATCAAACATTATCGTTGTGGGTTAAGAGTTAAATTTTATTTTTATTTTTAATTGAGGTGCATAATTAAACGTTTCTATATCCGTTTTTGGCCAAAGCATCCACCGATTCCAGTACTTTATTTTTCATCGATTCTTTATATTGTTCCAGTTTTTTCTCTACACTTGCATCAGCCGTTCCTAGTATTTGAGCGGCAATAATTCCTGCGTTAAGCGATCCGTCTAGGGCTACTGTAGCCACCGGCACGCCACCGGGCATTTGAAGTATTGAAAGTACAGAATCCCACCCATCTATGGAGTTGCTGGATTTTACAGGAACGCCGATTACAGGAAGCGTTGTCAAAGAAGCAACCATCCCAGGGAGATGTGCTGCGCCACCAGCCCCTGCTATTATTACTTTCAAGCCGCGCAACCGTGCCGTTTTTGCATAGTCTACCATGCGCTCTGGTGTACGGTGTGCCGATACAATGGTTATTTCAAATTTAATACCCATTTGTTCCAGAAAATCCGCCGCCGCTTTCATTACTTTTAGGTCAGATACACTGCCCATTATTATTCCTACCATCTACTTTTTATCTACGTTATTTTAAGAGCGTGCAAAAAAGCCCTGCCTTTAGTAGATAAAGGTACTAAAATAACTCTTTATGAAACAATAAAATAATAGTTTCCGTTTTAAATGAAAATGGTATATTTCGAATTGTTTTGCAAAAAGGCAGTTAAAAGATGAAAACACATAAAAAAAAGATTCTTATTACGGGTGGCGCAGGCTTTATTGGCTCCCATGTAGTGCGGTTGTTTGTTACAAAATACCCTGACTATATGATCTATAATCTTGACAATCTGACGTATGCCGGGAATCTTCAAAATTTGAAAGAAATAGAGCACGCACCCAATTATACCTTTTTGAAGGGCGATATTGTAGACGCCGCTTATTTGCAGAAGCTATTTGCAGAATATAAGTTCGATTCGGTTATCCATTTGGCAGCCGAGTCTCATGTAGACCGCTCTATTACAAACCCGTTGGAGTTTGTAATGACCAATGTAGTAGGAACGGTAAACCTGCTGAACGCCGCCAAATCAGTGTGGGCGACTCATAGTCAGGCTATGACCGAAAATCTTTTTTACCACGTTTCTACCGATGAAGTGTACGGCTCTTTAGAAAACGAAGGTTTCTTTACCGAATCCACGTCTTATGATCCACAATCGCCTTATTCGGCCTCCAAAGCATCCTCAGACCATTTTGTAAGAGCCTACCACAATACCTATAAACTACCGATTGTAATTTCCAACTGTTCCAACAACTATGGTCCCAATCAGTTTCCGGAGAAGTTGATTCCACTCTTTATTAATAATTGTAGAACGAATAAACTGCTGCCGGTATACGGCAAGGGTGAGAATATCCGAGATTGGCTCTACGTAGTAGACCATGCCCGTGCTATCGACGATGTTTTTCATAAAGGTAAAAAGGGAGAAACCTACAACATAGGAGGCTTCAACGAATGGAAAAACATTGACCTGATAAAAGTAGTGTGCAAGGTAATGGACAAAAAGCTGGGGCGTGAAGCGGGTGCATCGGAGAAACTTATTACTTATGTAACCGACCGTGCAGGTCACGACATGCGCTATGCCATAGACGCTACCAAAATAAGCAACGAATTGGGTTGGAAACCGTCGCTTCAATTTGAAGAAGGCATAACCAAAACAATTGAGTGGTATTTAGACAATGAGGAATGGCTCGAAAATGTTACGTCGGGGGAGTACCAAAATTATTATACTCAACAATATAAAAATTAAGCACTCATATTAATATGAAAGGAATTATTTTAGCAGGCGGATCGGGTACAAGACTTCACCCGCTTACATTGGCGGTAAGCAAACAGTTGATGCCCATCTACGACAAACCGATGATTTATTACCCACTATCTTGCCTTATGTTGGCGGGGATAAAGGATATTCTAATTATTTCCACACCGCACGATCTTCCAAATTTTGAAAAATTATTAGGAGATGGGAAAGCATTAGGCTGTAATTTTCAATACGCCGTTCAAGACCAGCCCAATGGTTTGGCACAAGCCTTTGTGATTGGTGAAAAATTTATCGGCGACGATTCGGCAGCGCTTATTTTGGGCGACAATATTTTCTATGGAGCAGGACTCAGCGAAGTATTTCAAAGTTGTTTTAATCCAGCAGGAGGGATTGTATTTGCCTACCACGTAAACGATCCTGAGCGCTATGGCGTGGTGGAGTTTGATGAAAAAATGCAAGCGCTTTCTATCGAAGAAAAACCAGCACACCCCAAATCAAATTACGCAGTACCGGGTATTTATTTTTACGATAAAGAAGTAATTGCAATAGCGAAAAATATAAAACCGAGTGTAAGGGGCGAATATGAGATTACGGATATCAACCGCTATTATTTGGAGCAAGGCAAACTCCAAGTTCGGGTGCTGAACCGCGGCACTGCTTGGCTCGATACAGGGACGTTCGCATCGCTTACCCAAGCTGGGCAGTTTGTACAAGTAATAGAAGAGCGACAAGGATTGAAAGTAGGCTGTATAGAAGAAGTAGCCTACCGGATGGGTTTTATTGATAAAGCCCAATTAGAGAAAATAGCGCAACCGCTTCTAAAAAGTGGGTACGGTAAGTACCTGTTGGATATTTGTAAAGACGCGTTATAATCCTTGGCTGCTAGAAAAGGTAGGTAAAACCAAATCCTTTTCGGATACGAGTGGATTGGCAAAGCCCCAATCTATATTCAAATCCTTATCGTTCCAGATGATTCCGGCTTCGGCTTCTTTGTTGTAGTTATTGGAACATTTGTAGGAAAACATACTGTCTTCCAGCGCCACAAAACCATGGGCAAAACCTTCTGGTACCAGTAGCATATTTCTTCGTTCAGCATCCAAAAGCACTGAAAAATGTTTGCCAAAAGTAGGAGATCCTTTTCGAAGGTCTACCGCTACATCCAATACTTTTCCAAAAAGAACACTCACTAATTTTGCTTGTGCAAAAGGGGCTTTTTGATAGTGTAAACCACGCAAAACACCTTTGGTAGAAAACGACTGATTGTCTTGTACGAAGGTTGTTCGGATCCCTGCTTTTTCAAAAGAAACTTTATTGTAGGTTTCCAAAAAAAAGCCCCTTTCATCCTTAAATATTTTAGGATATAGTTCTATAAGTCCGTCTATGAATGTTTCTCTTATTTCCATCTTTTTAAAGTCATACAACAATCAACTACGAAAATAGATATAAAATTTATATTTCAGAGGCAATATTACAAATTAGCTTATTTAATTGCTAGTTTTACACAAAATCATAGTATTGTGCCGGAGACTGTAAAAAAAGAAATGTCCTTTTTGGACCATTTGGAGGAGTTAAGAAAACGATTGTTCAAGGCAATGGTGCCTATCTTGTTCTTTACTATTATAGCGTTTGTCTATATGGACAAGATCTTCAAGCACATTATTATTGCCCCAGCCAAGCCGGATTTTTGGACATACAAAGCCTTGTGCAGTATAGGCAATAAAATGGACGAACTGTTTGGGGTAGGCAATGTGATTTGCGTAGAAAAAATTGATTTTACACTGCAAAGCAGAACGCTTACCGGTCAGTTTACGATGTATATGACTTCCGCTTTTGTAACAGGCTTTATTATGGCATTCCCTTTTGTTTTTTGGCAATTATGGAAATTTATAGAACCCGCCTTAAATCCAAACGAACGAAACAACGCGCGAGGAGGTATCTTTTTTATCTCATTGTTGTTCTTCGTAGGTATTCTTTTTGGTTATTATATAGTATCTCCACTTTCTATCAACTTTCTAGCAAATTTCAAAATCGACGAGAGTATTGTAAACCAATTTGATGTTACGTCTTACATCTCTATGCTTTTGATGATGGTTTTGGGTTGTGGTATAATGTTTCAACTTCCGGTGGTGGTTTATATCCTTTCAAAATTAGGAATGGTAACCCCTGCTTTCATGCGCAAATATAGACGCCATGCCATTGTGATAATCTTAGTGATAGCCGCTATTCTTACCCCATCGCC
>JAYSUZ010000269.1:0-6957 GCA_043718845.1 Cytophagales bacterium | reverse complement strand
TTTCGAAAATTCCCTATTCCCATTTTAACGAATTAATTAAAATAAATGAGCAGACTAAAAGGAATTTTTACGAGCTTCTGACTATCAAAAATACACTTTCTGTTAGAGAATTAGAAAGACAAATTGCTACGCTTACCTACGAAAGAGTAGGATTATCTCAAAATGCTACGCTAGCCTTTAATTCAATTGAAGATAAAATAACACCTTCTAATCCATCCGATGCAGTAAAGTCAATTTATTTCTTCGATTTTCTAAATCTTCCTAGCCAACATTTAATAGAAGAAAGCGACTTAGAGGAAGCACTGATTGACCACTTAGAGAAATTTATATTAGAACTCGGAAATGGTTTTTGTTTTGAAGCTCGACAAAAACGATTGCTAATTGATGATGAGTATTATTTTGTAGATTTAGTATTTTATCACAGAATATTAAAATGCCATATCTTAATAGATTTAAAAGTAGATAAATTTAAACACGAACACCTGTCACAACTTAACAGCTATGTTGCCTGTTATAAAGACCAAATAAAACAATTAGACGACAATGTCCCAATTGGAATTTTATTATGTACCGAAAAAGGAACTAAGATGGTTGAATATGCACTTGCGGGAATGGAAGAAACGCTTTTTGTGAGTAAATATCAAATGAACCTTCCGAGTAAGGAAACCCTTGCTCAATTTATTGAAACTGAATTAAAAACCTGCTAAATAAATAACAATATGTCCAAACAAGCCCATAAAAACCGAGAAGGTATCGTCTATTCAACCGATCAAAATTTTGAATATACCGTTAATAATGAGGAAGAACCTGATACACTTATGCCCGACAAACAACAATTGCGCATTACACTCGACACCAAATCTAGAGGTGGTAAAAAAGTAACCCTTATTACCGGTTTTATTGGCAAAACTGGTGACATCGAAATTTTAGCTAAAGAGCTCAAAAACAAATGTGGTGTTGGTGGAAGTACCAAAGACAGAGAAATAATCATCCAAGGAGACTTAAGAGATAAAGTGCTTAAAATTTTAACGGATATGAAATATAAAGCAAAAAAGATTTAATTTTGAAAATGAAAAATTTTGTAGAAGAGTTGAAGTGGAGAGGTATGGTGCACGACATTATGCCAGGTACAGAGGAGCAATTAACTAAAGAAGTTACCAGCGGCTATATTGGTTTTGACCCTACCGCTGCTTCCCTTACCATTGGAAACTTAGTCGCCATAATGACCTTGGTACATTTTCAGCATGCAGGGCACAAACCTATTGCACTTGTAGGCGGTGCTACCGGTATGATTGGTGATCCCTCTGGGAAATCGGAAGAACGAAAATTACTTTCAGAAGAAACGCTTGCGCACAATCAAGCATGTATCAAAAATCAATTGAGTAAATTTTTGGATTTCAATGCAGGTGTCAATTCTGCGGAAATGGTAAACAATTACGATTGGTTTAAAAATTTCGGGTTCATTGATTTTTTGCGCGATGTCGGAAAACATCTTACCGTAAACTATATGATGAGCAAGGATTCGGTAAAAAAACGCTTGGAAACAGGCATTTCGTATACCGAATTTTCGTACCAATTGCTTCAAGGGTACGACTACTTGCATTTGCATAAAGAGAAAAATTGCAAACTACAAATGGGCGGTTCTGACCAATGGGGAAATATTACTGCCGGTACCGAACTTATCCGCAGAATGAATGGCGGCGATGCGTTTGCACTTACCGTTCCGTTATTGACCAAAGCCGATGGTACCAAAATAGGAAAGTCTGAATCTGGAAAAAATTACTGGCTAGACCCTGCACTCACTTCTCCTTATGAATTTTACCAATTTTGGTTGAACCTTACCGACGACGAAGCGAAGAAAATTATTAAAATATTTACACTACTAAGTAAAGAAGAAATAGAAGCGATAGAAGCCGAACACGCTATTGCACCGCACGAAAGAGCGTTGCAGAAGGCGTTGGCAAAAGACATCACTATTAGAGTACATTCCGAAGAAGAATATGCTGTTGCGGTAAAAGCCTCTGAAATTCTATTTGGGAAATCTACAACCGAAGATTTAAAAAGTCTAAATGAAACTACGTTGCTCTCCGTCTTTGAAGGAGTGCCGCAAGTAGAAATTAGCCTTGCGGACTACAATGCTTCCGAAAATGTGACGGATCTATTGTCTACCGTTACGCACCTTTCTATCTTTCCTTCCAAAGGAGAAGCACGCAAAATGATAACTGCAGGAGGCGTAAGTATTAACAAAGAAAAATTAACAGGAGCCGACCAAAAAGTAGCTTTTGAACTTTTATTGAATACGTATTTATTAGTACAAAAGGGAAAGAAAAATTATTATTTAGTAAAAGTAAAGTAACTACAACACGTACTTTCCCATAAACAGCAAATAACAATGGATCTTATGTTAACAGCGCTCTTTTAATAGAAAATCCATTGTTATAATTTAGATAGCACTACTGGTTTTTAAAAAACAATTCGCACTGCGAACAAATCATTTTAAAACTGAGTATATATACTCAGTTTTAATTACGTACAATATCTAGCAAACAGGATCAAAATTGTATATTATTTTCATTTTTATGAAATTATAGTCTATAAATCGACTACAATTTTAATATAATATAACTTTTCTATATTTATGTGTTAAAAAATGAAGAACTTTAATGAAAATTGATCAACATGCTTTGAGTATAATTACAGATATCGTATATTTATGGAATCAAGTTATAAAAAAGACCTATAAATACATAAATTATATGTTTTCAAACAAAAAAGCTAAAAAAAAGACCTATTATTGTTTAAAACACCACAAATGTGCCTCTTTCATGTAACTATCATTAATAGGTAAAGATTTATTAATGGAGGACTAACTAATAGAGGCGTTAAATAGAAAAGAATATAATTAATGATTGCTACTGACTCATTCAAATCAACTTGTTCTTACTGCGGAGTAGGCTGTGGCATTATTGTACACAAAGAGCGAAATGGAAATTTACGTATTGAAGGAGACCAAGACCATCCTGTAAACAAAGGGATGCTTTGCTCAAAAGGAATGAACCTCCATTATACAGTAGCGGACAAATCGGACCGTTTATTATATCCCGAGATGCGTTATAATAAGCAATCTCCATTGCAGCGTGTATCTTGGGATGAGGGATTGGAAAGAGCCTCTGCGGTCTTTAAGACTATAATAGCTAAATATGGTCCCGATTCGGTAGGATTTTACGTTTCGGGTCAATGTTTGACAGAAGAGTATTATGTTATAAATAAATTAATAAAAGGTTTTATTGGGTCAAATAATATAGACACAAATTCGCGTCTTTGCATGAGTTCTGCTGTAGTTGGGTACAAGCTTGCGTTGGGCGAAGATGCTGTTCCTTGTAGTTATGAAGATATTGAATTAGCCGATTGCTTTTACATCACTGGCGCAAATCCTGCGTGGTGTCATCCTATTTTATGGAGAAGAATTGAGGCGCATAAATTAGCAAATCCTGACGTAAAAATAATAGTAGCCGATCCAAGAAAAACACAAACGTGTGCACTTGCAGATATTCATTTACAACTCAACCCAGGCACCGACATTGTATTGAACCATGCCATCGGAAGGCAATTGATTGACTTGGGGTATGTGGATGAAGAATTTATAAATAACCATGCCGATGGTTTTCAACAGTACAACGAATTAGTTTTTAAAAGAACCTTAAAAGAATCGGCGGCTATCTGCGGTGTGAAAGCGGAAGACATCACTTGGACAGCTAAATATATAGGGCTTTCTAAAGGTTTTATTAGTATGTGGACAATGGGGCTTAATCAAAGTGTAGTCGGTGTAAACAAAAATCTAAGCCTCATAAATTTAAATTTAATTACAGGGAAAATTGGCAAACCTGGTTCAGGTCCCTTCTCTCTTACAGGGCAACCGAATGCTATGGGAGGGCGTGAGGTAGGCGGACTAGCCAATCTACTTCCAGCACACAGAAATCTTGCCGACCCTTTGCACAGAGAAGAAGTACAGAAATTTTGGGGCGGAACAAAAATTGCAGAAAAACCGGGATATACGGCAACTGAAATGTTTGAGGCACTTGCAGATGGTCGTATGAAAGCTATCTGGATTGTGTGTACAAACCCTCTTGTCAGTCTCCCTGATGTGAATATGGTAGAAAAGGCTTTGAGTAAAGCAAAATTTGTTATAGTACAAGATATTTCCAATCGTTCAGATACATTAAAATATGCCGACCTAATATTACCGGCGGCAGGATGGGCAGAGAAAGAAGGTACAATGTCTAATTCGGAACGAAGGATTAGTTATTTAGAAAAAGTAGTAGATGCTCCAGGAGAGGCGCTTCCTGATACAGAAATCATTTGTAGATTTGCTAAAAAAATGGGTTTCCATGGTTTTGATTATGAAAATTCTTCAGCAGTCTACGATGAACATTGTCGCCTTACGGAGGGTACTAATATTGACATTTCAGGCTTAAACTATGAAATTCTAAAATCAAAAGGAACAGTACAATGGCCTTATTTAAAAGGAAATTCCACTAGAGGAACAAGTAGATTATTTACCGATAATAAATTTTATACACCAAATAAAAAAGCTCAGATTCATGCCTGTCCGGATGCCAATGAATCTGAAAAACTAACCACCGAATTACCCCTTATTCTTACTACAGGACGTATAAGAGATCAGTGGCATACAATGACTAAGACGGGAAAAGTAAACAAACTAAACCAACATATACCCGCCTCTTTCCTCGAGATACATCCTAAAGATGCTGAAAAAAGAGGGATAATAGAAAATGATTTAGTAGAAATAAAAAACAATAGAGGCTGTGTACGTGTAAAAGCGAAAGTAACAAAAGATATAAAAGCAGGGGTAGTATTTCTTCCAATGCACTGGGGTAAAATACTAAACAGCGACCTCAATCGTACCAATAATCTTACCAATAACCTTGTAGATCCTCGTTCAAAAGAACCAGATTTGAAATTTGCTGCGGTGGAAGTTATTTTATACAAAAAACCAAAACAAAAAATAATAGTAATAGGTGCTGGTGCGGGTGCTTTTGGATTTGTAAAAAGCTACAGAGAACTTAATCGTATAGACGATATTGTCGTATTTAGTAAAGAAGATGCCCCTTTCTACAACCGTGTCATGCTTCCAGACTACATCAGTGGCAGTCAGAATTGGGAGCAGTTGGTAAAGATGCGCGACCAAGAAGAAAAAGATTTTGATATCGATTTAAAAAGAGGTGTGAGTATTGATTCTATTGATAAAGAAACGAAAACGTTAGTCGATTCGAACGGAGAAGTCCATACTTATGATATAGTACTTATCGCTACAGGAAGCAGACCTTCTATCCCTAAAGATTTACCAAAGAGGAATGGAATTTTTACAATGCGAAGTCGAAATGATGCAGATAATTTCAATAAATACCTGCCTAAAAATAGTCATGTTGTAATTGTAGGCGGAGGATTATTAGGTTTGGAAATGGCGGCATCACTTCGTGAAATGAATATAAAAGCAACGCTTATTCATAGAACATCTCGATTAATGGGTCGACAATTAGATGTTTTAGGTAGTCAGCTATTGCACGAAGAAATGTTGGATAAGGGTATCGAGGTTTTCTATAACGATGAAATTCAGACCTACCTTGGAGGAGAAAATGTAACCGGTGTGAAACTTAAAAGTGGTAGGCAACTATCCTGCGACGCAATAGTATTGGCTATAGGCACAACACCTAACGTTGAACTTGCAAAAAAAACAGGGCTATTATGTAAGCGAGGAGTAGTTGTAAACGGCTACTTACAAACATCTGATCCAGCTATTTTTGCTGTTGGTGAAATGGCTGAATACAATGGAAACCTATATGGAATTACAGCCGCTGCAGAGCAACAAGCAGAAATAATGGCCCACTATCTAAATGGAGATCATGCCAACTATTATCAAGGGTCTGTACTGATGAATATTTTGAAAATGGAAGGCGTAAATCTTTGTTCGATTGGTCTAACAGAAACACCCGACGACCCTTCTTATGAGGAAGTAGTATTTATAGATAAATCGAAGCGATACTATAAAAAATGTATCATTTACAAAGATAAATTAGTGGGTACAATTCTTATTGGCGACAAAACAGAATTCACCGAATTTAAAAATCTTATTCAAAATAAAATAGAGCTTTCTGAAAAACGGTTAGATTTACTTCGTTCTGGGAAAAAAGCAGACCCCGTAATTGGAAAACTTATTTGTGCCTGTAATGGTGTAGGAGAAGGAAATTTAATAGGTAAAATAAATGAAGGTTGTGAAGATTTCAAAGAGCTGTGCAATCTTACTGGCGCAGGGATGGGATGTGGTAGCTGTAAGTCCGAGGTAAAAGCAATTATGGATAGAGTTTTAATTACTGTTTAAAATGGCTAAAAAATCTTTTGTTAAAATAAATGTTCGTGGAGGAATTATTTCCTCTGGAGATCTTGGAAATATTATTAATATTATTAAAAAAGTTGGCGCAGATTCAATCGAATTAGGGGAGAGACAAAATATCTATTTTACTATTGACAAAATTAAGCGGTCTGAAACAGAAGAATTATTAAGACTTTCGTCAATTGATTTCGAAATTGACAATACTAAATATCCTAATATTATCAGTTCCTATGCTGCGGAAGAGATATTTTCATCAAATACTTGGCTTGGAGAAGGACTTTATAGAGATATTTTATATTCCTTCACATTCAAACCCGAACTTAAAATAAATATAGTGGACAATAGTCAAGCACTTGTGCCTCTCTTTACTGGCTGCTTAAACTTTATTCCTTCTTCTCATGTAAATTTCTTTTATCTATACCTTAACCATCCAACATTGGAAGGTGTTCAACGATGGGATAAACTTATTTACAATACAGATATCGCTGAATTATCTAGACAAATAGAAATAGAAATACTATCTGGAAAAGAATTTAGTTGTGCAT
>JAYSUZ010000268.1:0-3172 GCA_043718845.1 Cytophagales bacterium | reverse complement strand
ATTGAATTACACCATTGCCATGATTTGTATATCCTGTAGTGCCATTCGTGGCTGCTCCATCCCAAGTACCGCTCACTTGAGCCTTTAGTCCTACTGTGCTAACTAAAAGCGCTACTATAATTCCTAATCCTTTTAAAAGGTTTGTAGCCGTATACCTTACGTTCCCGAAATACATCTTTCCTTCTTTATGATTTTTTAATTGACAAATTTGTCTCATACCTTTCTCCTTTTAAAATCGAGCACTATTGGTTATTACTTGTTTATTTTTTTATTATTCTTTGTTGTTCTATAAACGTATCGGTTTGGATTGTGAGCACATAAGCACCATTAGCCAAATCAGGTTGGATAAGTACAGCGCCGTTAGCACTCTTGTGACTTGCTTGGTAAAGTAATCTTCCCACTATATCGTGTATAGAAATATTTAGTTCTTCTTTGATATTCGTATTAATTGTCAACTCATTTTCAAAAGGATTTGAACCAATACTTACAGAAGGTGCCAATTCTGATTTCACTACTACGATGTTGCTATAACTAATAGTACCATCAAGATCTACCTGACGTAAACGGTAATACACAAGACCATTCAGGGGAGCGTAATCTGTAAAATTATAGTTAAGAACAGCCGTTGCATCACCCCCACCTACTACTTCTCCTATGGCTTCCCAGGCCGAGGAATTCGTAGAGCGCTCGATGATAAATCCTTTATTGTTCGTTTCGCTAGACGTAGCCCAATTGAGCACCACATTTTCATTTACCATAGTACCAGAAAAGGACAGTAATGTTACTGGCAGGACTACTGCCTGCGTGCAAGGATTATGCCCCATGGTGCCAAAAATATTACTCCCTGCAGGCCCTATTGTTTGTAAATTAGTAGCCCCATATTCCCCTGCCGACCATGTGTAATTTAATGTAGCACCACCAAAATAAGTATTCAGGTCAATAGTACTCAAATCCATATCGTACGATAATTTGGATACAGCATCTATCGTTACCGCTAAAACGTGTGTAGTAGCATCGTACGTAATACAAACGGCATGCTCCAGTCCATCTTCTAAATTTCCAGCATTTGCGTTTGTAGCAGCGGTAGTAGTAATAAGTCCTGCATCATTGGAAACTTGATCTTTGTGAAGCGATATTTCGTCGTTAATCCCTGAACCGGGGATTCCTCCTCCATAACTACCATCTACCGTACTGGTACCTATACTGCTATAGGTATCAAATTCGATTGTGATCATTTTACCCGCAGCGCCTACGGTCAGTGCGTTGTCATAGCCTAATCCTCCGCCACAAGTATTTGCTCTACTTACATTATAGGTATCCGAACTTTTCCAAAAGGAAAAAGCCATGCCGTCGCCATTTTGATCGGTATAAGGATTCCCCGAAGTTCCTATCACATCATTGCCTGGGCAACCAAAAAAGACCTTAAAGCATTTATTAAAGTTAGTGGTAGGGTTATAACCGCTCGTTTCTGTAACGGCGGCTCCTCTACAACTATTAGAGGTTCCGGTAGTCGTATCGGTCAATGAAATCACCCCTGCCGTCCAATTGATATATCCTGCAGCACCAGTAGTTTGAGGAGCGCCTGCATATACTACCGTTGCATAACCAATATCCCAAGTACTCCCTGTAAGTGATTGCGCTTTGAGATTGGTAAATAGACTGGTAAAACTTAACACAATTAGCATTACGATAAACGTAACGTATGAAGATGACACGAAGCCCTTACTCTTTTTTAGACTTGGCATATTAGAACACGTTTGGCAATTCGATTGGTATATTTTTTTCATAACTTAATAATTCACTCGTACTACTTATACTTTAAAATAGATTAGGCTTAATGGATTCTATTGACTGAACTCAATAGGACTTAATTGTTTATTTTTTATATTTTTCTAGACTAAGCAAATAAAAGCTTTACGCATCAGTAAGTCTAATTGTAATTAAAAAATCAAGATTAAAAAGCGCTTATTATTCAACTATATAATTGATAAACAATATCTAATGATTGTTTATTAGATATTTAAATATAGATTGTTTTGGAAAAAATATGAAGTATAACAGATGATAATGAAGCGCAATAACGTGTTATGGAAACGAATAACGGGGTTATCCACATCCAGATGCGTTCGTTTCTAGACAATGTATAACTCACTGACAAATACAAATTTTAATACCTTATCAATTTATAAAAGTCCTTTTTGTAGTAACTAAACAATTCTACACGAGTGGTAATAAAGTGTTCGTATAAAAAACAAGTCCTTCTTTCAGCGTCTAATCTGAAAGAAGGACTTGTAAATACGTATGCGTTAAACGCCTTTTTATTGTTTGATAATCTTACGTTGTTCAATAAGCGTATCCGTTTGTAAGGTTAGAACATACGTTCCGGTTGCCAAATTGGGCTGAATAAGGAATGTGCCGTTCTCATTTTTACGTTCTTCTGTGTGAAGTAAACGTCCTAATACATCATGAATAGAGATTATCACCGCTCCTTTTATAGTTGTTTCAATATGCACTACTTCTTCAAAAGGATTAGGCGAGATACTTATACTTGCCCCTACTCCTACAGATTGAATAGTGACCGTCGTACTGTATGCAAATCCACCATCGTAATCGACTTGTTTTAGGCGGTAATAAACTACTATACCGTTGGGAGCGGTTCTATCTGTAAAAATGTACTCACGGATAGAAGTTGAATTTTGAGCGCCTGCTACTTCTCCTAATACCTCCCAATCGAAAGCATCGTAAGAACGTTCTATGATAAATAGTTCATTATTTAGCTCTGTAGCGGTAGCCCAGTTTAAAACTACGAAATTGTTTTGCTGATTTCCAGTGAAGGTAAGAAATTCTACAGGTAAGGGCGCGCAGCTTGCAAACATAACCGTACCAAATTTGGATGGATTGTTATATTCGGTATACGTTCCATCGTTCCAGGAGAGTTGGTTATCCCTTACGGTTCCATCATCGTCGTCATTTACCCCTACATCAAACCCCATATATGTTCCAGCCGTGGGACCTCCTACTGGCACTCCTAAAGTAGACCAAGGTATTTTCACTTCCATGATATACCCTGTTGGCGAACTTTTTGATACCGAAGCAAAGGTTATGCCTGTAGTAGGACTCGTATTATAAGCAACGACTGTAGGGGAAGTATTATATACAAACCCATATTGAA
>JAYSUZ010000267.1:0-6977 GCA_043718845.1 Cytophagales bacterium | reverse complement strand
GCAGATTTATACTATGTAGAGAAAAAATATTCGGATGCGTTAAAATACTATGACCTTGCGGTGAAAAATGGTACAACAGATATTGATTATGCTTTTTATCAAAAAGGGATTGTACAGGTATACGAAGATAAACTAGTAGACGCCAAAAATAGTTTTGGGATAGTGATTACAAAATATCCCAATTCTTTATATTTAGAAGGAGCAATATATCAAAAAGCACAATTAGATTTTCGTAACAATGAGCTCAGTAGCGCCTTAGATGGCTTTTCGAAACTTATTGGTACTAAATTAAATAACCAACCTTATGAGCCCAATGCTTTATTGAAGAGGGCTGTGATTTATACTAACTTAAAAAAATACGAAGAAGCAATGGTAGATTATAATATGCTTTTGGATAAGTATTACAATTTACCTATTCAAGAAGATGCGCTAAGAGGTGCCAAGGAAGTATACGCATCGCTTGATAAGAGTGCGGAATTTGTGGAAAGACTAAACGAGTTTAAGCAAAAGAACCCCGAAAGCGCTTTGTTGGATGAGTTAGGATTTGAAACAGCTAGAGATTTATACGATGATGGGAAGTATAAAAAGGCAGCCGTATTGTTTGAAGATTATCTGATTAAATATCCTCAAAGTTCTAGTGCGTCAGACGGGAAGTATTTCCTTGCAGATTCTTATTTTCAACTAGGGGATTTGGAGAATGCGGCTAAGAAATTTAAAGCAGTCATAGACGATAAACAAAGTTCATACGTCACAAAGTCGTTACAACGTATGGCGGATATGAGTTTTAAAAACAAACAATATACAGCTTCTCGAGATTATTATTTATTATACAACGTTAATTCTAAAAGTAAAAAAGAGAAAAGTAATGCACTTATTGGGTTGATGGAGTCTTATTATATGTTGTCTTCTTTTGACTCTACGATTTTTTATGCTCAAGCGGTTTTAAAAGGAGGAAGTGTGAATATAAATGCTGAATCAAAAGCTAACTTGTATTTAGGACGAGCTGCTTATGCTAAAGGTGAATACGAGAAGGCTACAGATTATTTCCTAAACTTAATTAATTACAACAATGAGCTGTTGTCTACAGAAGCTCAATATTATATTTCAGATATTCAATACAAGCAAAAAAAATACAAACAGTCCATCGAGAGTCTTTATTATCTAAACAATAATTTTTCTTCGGATGACTATTGGTTAGGGAAGTCCTATTTATTGATAGCAGAAAATCTAGTAGCTTTAAATGAAGTTTTTCAAGCGAAGGCTACCTTAAAATCAATACTATCGAATTCTAAAAATAAAGAAATAACTCATTTGGCTGAAAAAAGACTTATGGAGCTAGAGGAGAAAAGAAAGGAGGATGAAAATGATGAAGAGTAGTAAATCCTTAAGGAGAAGAAAGGAATTAGGAATGCCATTTCATGCTAATTTCTCACAGAGAAGCCGTGTATTCGTTTTATTCGTTGGTATGTTATTTTATACAGGAGGATTATATGCCCAAGAGGATTCTAATCTGAATGGTAGTCTAACGATTGATAAAAGTGCTAAAATTGAATTAGGAACTGCGAATCGGAATTTCGAAAAAATTAATAATATACAGCCTATTCAGCCTCACAAGGCTATTGAATATAAACCTCAAGAAGTGGAGTTGGTTTTGCCAAAGTTAGATACAAAAGTAAAAGTAGCACCTTTAAAAGAAGGTACACTTAGTAAGCTTTATGGAGATTACTTGAAAGTAGGTTTTGGGAATTATGGATCTCCTTATTTAGAAGCTTTTGTAAATAATAAACGAAGTGAAAAGTATTTATATGGAGTACATTTAAAGCATTTTTCATCCAAAAATGGACCTGTTGATAATGCTGGATTGAGTGAAAATAAAATTGAAGTATACGGTAAATATATAGCGGCGAAATCAATTGTTTCAGGAAGCTTAGGATACGATCGAAGTAGATTTAATTTCTATGGGTATGATCATGAAAGAGAACCCAATGCAGAAGGAGATTCATTAAAACAATTGTTTCAGACGTTAGCTTTTACTGTAGGTCTTGAAAATAAGAACAAGCAGGATAAATTTAACTACAGCACGAATCTTAATTATTATAATTTCTCGACGTTTACTAAGGCAAAGGAAAGTGAATGGTTATGGAATTTTAAATCTGATTTGTGGTTAGACGTAACTAAAAAAATACTTTTAGATGCGGGACTTTCTGTTTCCAAGCGTTCGGATTCGTCTATTATAAATAGGACTTTATTTACAATAAAACCATCTATGCAGTATAAGGTGAGCGAAAAATTAGTGTTGGAAGGAGGGTTCAACATAGCCTATGCAAATGATACGCTAAAAGATAATACGAAGGTTCATATTTATCCGAGGATAAATGCAGAATATGAATTGGTTAGGAATAAAATAATAGCTTTTGGTGGCTTAGATGGAGCACTTCAACAAAATACATTACGAACGTTGTCGAAAGAAAATAATTATCTAAATGCGGATGTGGCCCTTTCTAGTACAAATAAAATGCTTGATTTTTATGGAGGATTTAAAGGAGGGTTAAAAGGAGGCGTGAGTTATAAAATTAAGGCCTCAACGGCAAACTATAAAAATTTATACTTTTTTAACAATGGGGTTAAGGACACATCAAAGTTTGATGTACTCTACGATAGAGGTGCTGTAAATGTACTTAATTTGGCAGGGGAGGTCAGTTATGAACTGACGAGTACGTTCCGATTGGCGCTGTCTTCTGCTTATTATAAGTTCAATATGAGTAAGTTAACTAATTCTTGGCACCGTCCGTCGTCTATAAACTCGGTTTTGGCAACTTATAATTTAAACCAAAAAATGTATTTTAATGTTGATTTTTACTATATTGGCGGTATAAGAGGTAAAAACTTCGTTTCAGGACAGGAAGTGAAATTGAAAGGGATAGCAGATTTGAATTTAAAAGTTGATTATTTATTTTCAGATAAATTTTCGGTTTTTATAGAAGTTAATAATATTTTGGCGCAGAAATATCAGCGTTATTTATATTATTCGATTAAAAGTATAAACGTGTTGGCAGGGTTAACATATTCGTTTTAATGCAAGTAGAGAATTATATACAGAAATTATTATTTGAAAACAATTGTGTTGTGATTCCTAATTTTGGTGGATTCATAGCAGAATTCAAAAGTGTGGAAATACATCCCATTACACACCGATTTACGCCTCCCTCAAAAAGAGTTGCGTTTAATGAGCAGTTAAATAGTAATGATGGGCTTTTAGCCTCTACTATAGCCCGTGGGGAAGGTATAGTGATAGAAGATGCCTATGAATTGATAAAACAATTTATACTTAATATTAACAATGAACTTCAATCTAATAATAATTATATTTTTCAAGAAATCGGAAAATTATTTTATAATATAGAAGATAGATTAGAATTTGAACCTGATACTAGAGTCAATTATTTGGAAGAAAGTTTTGGCTTTCAAGAATTGTTTTTTAAGCCTATAGATAGAAAAGTAACCACTATGAGTTCAACACAAAGGCCTGTAAGGCCGGTAGTAAGGAAGCAATTGGCTCCCAACGTACAATTACAAAAAGACAATCCCGAATCTACGGCTAAAGGGAATAGTTCTGTTCTCAAAATGGCACTTATAATTTTGCCTCTGCTATTATTAGTAGGAGCTGGAGCCTTGATTGTTTATTCTAAAAATAACAATAAAAATTTAGCTGGACTTGATATTTTTGGATGGAATAAAGATAAATTAGAAATAACAGTTCCTAAAACGGTTATAGTTTCAGAAGCAAATGCTTTGGAAGATTCATTAGTTACAATGCAACAAACAGATACTTTAGTGAGTTATTCGGACGAAGATGTTTCTACTGAAATAGGAGGTAATACAGTTTTTCAAAAAGAAGATAACCCAACAAAACAAACCCTAATAGAGAAACAGAAAGAGCTCTCAGAGAATACAGCATCTAAAGGTAACAAAGAAGATATTGGCGCTTCAACAGCTCATCACGGAAGGTTCTTTGTGATTGTAGGTTCTTTTATCAGTAGAGATAATGCTTATAAATTTAGAAACTCATTATCGTCTAGCAGTTCTAGTGTTACTGTTTTAGAGCCATCTCCCGATAATAAATTTTATAAGGTAGCCATTGCCGACTTTGATAATAGAGACGATGCTATGAAAAAGAAATCCGAACTTAGTACCGATTTTGGAAGTTCTGCTTGGGTAATGTCTTATTAATAAACCATACGTTTTAATTGCTAGTTTTCATGATTACTTTATTGCAAATTCCTATACCCGTAGCAGAGTCACACGATTCTTTATCCATTCTTGATTTGGCGATTAAAGGAGGTTGGGTAATGATACCTTTAGGAATACTTTCTGTAATGGCGGTATATATTATTGTAGAAAGGATATTGACACTGAAAAAAGCAGATAAAGATCCTGAACGGTTTATTGAGAAAATAAAAAATTTAGTGTACAACGGCGATATAGCTGGAGCTATCAATCAATGTCAGCAGTTCGATACTCCATTTTCTAGGATGATTGAAAAAGGCATTACCAAAATTGGAACTCCACTTGCCAACATTGAAGCTTCCGTAGAAAATGTTGGTAAAATTGAAATTTACAGGCTAGAAAGAAATTTAAGTATCCTCGCTACTATTTCTGGAGCAGGACCGATGCTCGGTTTTTTTGGTACAGTTACGGGTATGGTTCAGGCATTTATAGCTATAGCTCAGGAAGAAGGTACCGTGAGCCCTAAGTTATTATCTTCTGGTATGTATGAGGCTATGATCACAACGGTAGGGGGGCTTACTGTAGGTATTATAGCGTACGTAGGCTATAATTACTTAGTTTCCAAAGTCGATAAAATCGTACATAAGATGGAATACAGTACTATAGAATTTTTAGAATTACTTCAACAACCCAAATAATGAAGTTACAGCGTAAAACAAGGGTTACTACCGAGTTTAGTCTGGCTTCTATGACTGACCTTATATTCCTATTGCTTATATTTTTTATGTTAACGTCCAATTTTGTTACGCCTTCAGGAATGCCCGTTTCGCTTCCTAAAGCAGATGGTGTTGTAACTAAAATGAATCTTACCGTAACGATAACTTCTGACTTGAAGTATTATATAAATAATACACCTACTTCTATTGAATCATTAGAAACTCAGTTGAGGCAAGAAATGGGTACCAACAATAAATTAGTTGTACTGAACGTTGATGAGGAAGTACCCGTTAAATATTTTGTTAAAGTAGCTTCTATAGCTAACGCGCTCGGCGCAAAGGTATCTATAGCAACTAAACCAGAGTAAAGGAAATATCAATTTTAAACCTATGATACTTAAGGAGAAAGAAGATGTAAAGAATAAAAGGAAAGGAATAGCCATTTCTATAGCTGTTCATGCCTTACTTCTGCTCTTATTTTTCTTTGTTATAGCTTGGCGTATGCCCAATCCTCCACCGCCAGGACTGCCTGGAATGGAAATTAATTTAGGGTTTGTAGAGGCTGGTTCTGGAGATGAACAAACAAGTATTGAGGATGTAAGCGAAGAATTGCCAATAGAAGAGGTATTGCCTGAAGACCCTAATCAACTATTGAGCGATGAAGATTTAGTTAAGTCGCCGTTAGAAAGCCCTTATTCAATAAAAGAGTCAACAGAAAAAAAAGAAGCTAATAAAGAAAATAAGGAGCCTGCAAAGGAAAAAAAGCAAGTTGCGAATCCTGATAATACCTACAAAAGTACAAGTAAATCTGACGGGGATAAAGATAAAAAGGGGGATCAGGGTAAAACGGATGGGAATCCTGATTCTCGAAATATGTACGACGGAGGCAAGGGTACCAAAAAGGGAGCGGGTTCTGGCGATGGCGGATTACTTAATTTACCTGGTTGGGCATTTGATTTTATACCTAAAGATCCAGATTTGTCCACCGAAAGCGGGTACGTTATTTTTCAGTTCAGAATTGATGAAAATGGCAAAGTAGAAATGGTTAAAAAGATAGGAGAAGGAAATCTATCTCCTACAACGATTGATTTTTATAAGAAAAAATTATTATTATCAACTTTTAAACCTAAAAATGCGAATTTCGAACCAGAAAATGGCGAAACGGGTACATTGCGTATTGATGTAAAAGCAAAATAGTAACGATGATGAATCACTTTATTGCCGAAATAGATTTAATAGCACCCTATAGTGAAGAATTCGTTTCACTAGTTCCTTTTCAACGTGAAAAAATTGATGTAATGATGGGAGAGGGAATAATAGTCTCGTACAGTCTTTCGCTTAATAGGTCTAAGCTTTGGGTTGTTTTTATAGCCAACTCAGAGGAAGAAGTATATGAGTTGGTGGGGGCATTTCCTCTTATCGAATTTATGGAACCTACTGTTTATGAACTCGCGTTTCATAACAGTATAAGCAATAATTTTCCTGTTATTTCACTGAACTAATTTTTGAGTATTGAAATCGGAGTGACGTTATTTTTTTAATACTTCAATGATTTTTTTACTTTATGTGCCACCCACAAAAGTGCTATTACAACTAAAACTAAGGCGATGAGCATATAATTATTCTCCCCGTATTCAGGGATAGTAGTCGCTGGGATATTAAAGAGATAATAGCCTATTCGTTTCCCACTGCCTTTTAGTTCTTCTACTTTAAAGCTTTCAAGGTTCGCTACCAAATTTCCATTATTGTCGGTTACCTTGCAGTCTATTTGCCAGATACTGTCAATTTTTTCAAACGATAATGTAGCCGTAGGATAATCAGAATCACGGTTTTCAGGGGTTAGGAAATTGATTTTACATTGGTAAAGTTCTTCTAGTATTTTTTTAACTTCTACAATTTCGGAAGACCCATTTAAGTCTAAATTAAAGGTCATGGTGTTTCCACTAAAAGGAACGAGTTGTGGATAGGTGGAATAAAAGGCGAGCAGATTGTCTTTATATTTCTTAGGTACGTCTGTTTTCTTGTATACCTTAC
>JAYSUZ010000266.1:0-18498 GCA_043718845.1 Cytophagales bacterium | reverse complement strand
AAAAGTCTAGACCGTGTTTACAGACAAGACACGGTTTGGACTTTTTACATCCCGTTCATAATCGATTGGGCGGCTTTACTAAAAAAAGCATTCAAGTTATTCTTTGTCTTTCCTCATCTCCCGCAGCATTTTCCAAGACATAAATGAGAGGAATAGAATGATAACGCCAATAGCCAGCCAAATAAACCGTTTGTTTTCATACCAATATACCCCTCGCTTAGTTAGGGCAGCTTGTTTTACTCGGTTGGATTCTATGTGCAGTATAGGGAGCGTGGGCAATACCGCTGGAATACTATCGATGAAATAGGCCAAATCGTATACCGGGGCTACTGCGGTAGAGTCGCCGTAGACAAGATGGTATTTTTTGCCCTTATCCAAATAGGTCTTTAGATACCGTGTGAGTTGCCAAGTCTTGATGCTGTCTAACGTCAGTGGGCGGTTATCGTCGTTTTCTACAATCAGATAAAATTCTTTCTCTCGAAAATAATCAAGATCAAATTCGTTGAGCGAATAGGAGTTCAGTTCAAGTGTCGTAATCGGTTCAAAGGTTGCTTCATTGGTAACGTTGTGCATTATTTTTTTTGCTAGCGTAACGCTACGTTTGTAAAAGCGAGGACCCTTGAACGTAAAACGGATGCGGTTGAGTAGATGATTGTCGTTGAACGTTATTTTAATATACGATTGCTTTTTCTTACTGCTATCCGACTGCGTAAAAACGGGCGCAGGGATTTCCAAATATTTCCCTTCTTTCAAATACGTTTCATAATACCCAACGTTGAGTATATTTAAAGGATAGCTCCATCGGTCTTGGTCCCAATACAGCCAACGGTCTTCGTCCCAATAGCCACGGTCTATAATATCAAATCGAAAATACAAATAATCGGTTAACGGGAAATTAATATAGCTCACTACTTTAGTATCGGAAGGGCTGTAGGGAGTATAAAATACGTCGTATTTTTTTACGCTGTACCAGTTTACGCCATCATCGCTACCGGCCATGCGGTATACTTTTACAGCATCCGAATTTTTTAGGATAAAACAAATGTTGTTTATCGGTTTCTTCGTAGGATTCTTTATAGTAAGTTTTGTACAGCAGTTGTCTATAATCTGTTTGCTTACGACGGGAAATTCTTTGAATCGCTCTGTTGTGAAATAAGATTCTTCGGATTTTTGTAGGAAGGGCACTTCGTATTTTTCCTCGTCAAGAATTCGAATATCAGAAAGATCGTCTTTTAGTTTTGACCCTACTTCTGGTTGAAGGACAATATTATAAAAACCATCTTTTGTGACACTATCTTCCATGGTAGCCGCCCATTGATACTGCTGCGCAGAAGCGGTGCCGATGTAGGAAAACAGTGCGGTAAGGAGTACTATTTTATGTTGTATTTTCATCGTTAGTATTAAAGTCACCTATTCTTCGGTTACTATTTTTTTCAATTTCTGGTACATAAAAGAAATAATCAGCAGCAAAATACCTAAAGAGATAAATGCTGCAATCTTTCCTCCTTCTGACATTTCTTGGATATCAAAAACAAACAACTTTAATAATGCGACGCCAAAAAGGGTAAGCCCAACAATACGTAGCGTTTTAATTTTTAGTTTCATGCCTATTAGCATTAGAGTAAAAGAACAGATACCCCAAAGGATTGGAAACCCTACTTTGTAATTTTGGTGTTTGATACTATAGAGGTCTGTACCGGTTTCATAACTCGAGCAGACTACGCTATTTTCCAATTCTGCACTCGCCAAGTAAACAGCGATAAAACAAATAAACCAAAGGAAATACCTGAACTCGTTTGTTGTTTTTTGATACGCTAAGGCAATAATTCTCGTTGCATTTGCAAGAAGAAGTACGAGTAAAAATACGTTTACATAATGGAAATAAAAATGTTTGGCAAGAGCCGGTTCGGACAATAAATAGAAATCTCTAACGGATGCCGTTATTGGGTTGTAATAAATAAGGTAGACAATAGAAATAAGGATACAGAGAAAGACGGGGATTACTTCCATCCATTTTACTTTTCTAAAATGAATGTAGATAGAGAGCAGTAGGAGATACGCAAGGTTATAACAACCGGTATAAATCGGAATTATTTCCCAAAGATCTTGTCCACTTGTGACGCGGAGGTCAAATTGGCAATACACTTCTAACAGTCCGCCGACATAGCCTATCAAAATGAAAAGCAATTCTAATAGTGTGGTGTACGATTTCTTATCCAATCCTTGGAAAAGGTTTTCTTCCTCGTTGCGCAGCAATAGTAGGGTGGAGTACAGCGCACCCAAGGCAACTATGGTGGTTATAAATCCTTTGTTGAATAGAATAAGAATAATTTTTCCGTCTATCCAATACACATTATTCCAGTCCATGAACAGGCTTATGATCATCAAGCCTAAGATTATAAAAGAGCCAAATTTCATAATTCGGATTCCTGATTTTTGGGAGAGCCATAGCAGCAATACCGTTTCGGCTGCCCAAAATAAGGTGATGTAGTTTCCTTCCAGCTGAATAGGGGCAGATAGGGTTACAAAAGTTAAGACAAGACCAATAAGAAGATATACTAGCGTAGGATCTATCTTTTTGTTTTTATAAAGTAGGTAGGCGAATACAAAGTTG
This sequence comes from Cytophagales bacterium, assembly GCA_043718845.1. Taxonomy (GTDB): domain Bacteria; phylum Bacteroidota; class Bacteroidia; order Cytophagales; family Cytophagaceae; genus JANYCO01. The sequence goes on along the minus strand of JAYSUZ010000266.1, from coordinate 15,884 downwards.
AACAGCGCAATAACCAAGGTAAACAACCCTTGGTATAGTCCGTTGCCAATGCTTTGCAAGAGGAACATGCCCGCACTGTAATAGAGAAAGGTATTGGCGATCAAGAGCGTCAGTTCGAATCCTAGAAATGTTTTATTTTCTTTCACGTTGTTGATAATATTCATCGTAAAGAAGGTTAGGTAGAATGCGGTTGCAAATAAAAGCGCACCCATATACGGTTTTAGGGAAAGAGGATTGTTGAAGGTTATACCCAACCAACTGCCAAAAAGTAGTACGGTAAAGACAAAGCAAATTACGTTTACAACATTCCATCGTTTGAAATAGGCGAGTACAAGCATGCCTATGTTTAAGAGCAGGATATATCCGAAGAGTACTTGGTAATTTCCTTCTCCTGTACTGACCATAAATGGAGAACCAAAACCGCCAATGATGGCTATTACGGCTAGTTCTTTGCGGTCGTAAGTGATGGAGAGCAGGACGGCAAATAAGGTGATGATCACCATAATAATGAATGCTGCCGTTTGGGGCATTAGCTTGTATTCATGAAAGGCAATCGCAATGGTGAGGTAGAATAGTGCTATGCCTCCGCCTACAAGTACAGCGCTAAACGACCTAAAACTATTTCGTGTATAATGTGCTACACTTACCAAAATACCACCGCATACAATACCAATAAGTACTCGACCGATCTCATTTATCCACTCTTGGTCGATTGCAAATTTTACAAAGAACCCAATCCCGATCACAAGAATCGCAATCCCGATTTTATTAATAAGATTTTCGCCTATAAATTTTTCTAAATCTGGATTGCGCTCGAAGAAACTAGGGGCTTTGGGTTTAGCACTTTTCGGTGCAGGGATAAAGGTAGGAGCGGGAATTTTTTCGCCTATTCTAATATTAGAATCGACAAGTTGAGTAGGTTCAAAAACAGGTTCTTTTTTGATTTCTATTGGAATTTCTACGGGAGGAATAACGGGGTCTGGTTCTTTTACCACTACTATTGGCGGTACTACTTGTTCTTGTACTACGTTCTTTTTTTCGGCTGTTTTCACCAGCGGCTCTTCCGACTTTTCTTTCGATAGCGCAGCCTTCAATTGGCTTAGCTCTGTTGATAGCGCTATAAACCGTTTGTGCATGAAATCTACTTTCTCTAAAATATCGCCTGTACGCCCAAGGATAATAAAGAGGGAGATGAATGAACCAATAACGACAACACAAACAATAATTCCTAAAAACGCAAGAATCTCTTCCATAGATATATACCTTTGATTAAGTAACAGTTAAAGGTAGTGAATTTATTTTCATAAATAAATTCTTGTGGCTTGTGGCGTTAGTAACTCAAAAAAAGGCCATAAACAGCCAATACAATATAAACGACGCCCATTATCTTATTAAGCTGTAAAATATTTAATTTTAGGTAATTCAATAATTTTAAACCGAAAACCATATAGAAAACCATGGCGAGTAAGGTGCCTATTGAATTAAAAAATGCAAACTGGTACAATACAAGATTAGTAGAATCAAAAGGAACAAATTTATTTACAACAACACCCATAATGACCCAAAAAGGAATTTGTTGGGGATTGAATACAATACTGAGTAAACCTCGGTAAACGGTATTTTTTTGTGATTTGAGCGTATCGTTTTTGGTTTCAAAGATCATCCATAAGCCCATTAACAACACCATTGCATAGGATATAACTTCAATCGCTTTGTAAGTACTTGGATTAAGTTTAAGAGTGTTTAATACTAAAAGAGACAGGACACAATAAAGGGTTTCAAATACTAAAATCAACCCTAGCGTAAGGATCAAAAAACGATATTTTTTTGAAGCGTATAATTCAACAACCATCAAATTAATATTCCCTGGGAATATATAACCATAAAAGCCAATTGGGATGCCGATAAGAATCATACGATAGTTATTTTTTGGTTATATGCTTTTTCTAATTTACGGGTCAACTTAAATTCCTTATAGGTCATGTAGGGCGTTCCCGTTTTATGATTTTCAAAGGAAGCGGTATACATGTTTTTAAAATAATTTAGCAGCACTACTTGCGCTTTTATATAGGAGAATTTAGGGTCGTAAATATGAGCAGGTTCTGCTCCTGAGCCATTCAATTCTAGGATGGATATGTTTTTTCCTTTTTTCAAATCATCAATACTCGTAGTTCTAATATCATATCGTCCAAAATAAAAACCCTCTATACGTTTACTAATGGCATCAAAAGTATTGGTCAGCGCCTCATCAATAAGATGATTGTAATCAAGAAACATGGCGCCTAAAACATGATTGCCGTATGGTACCAACGTTCTTTTTTCGTCTTTTTCTAATACCTCACTCAAATTTAAATGAGCATCCTTTTTCAATTTTTCATATTGTAAGAAAGCTCTATCATTTTTATTAATCAACGTATCAATGGTTGACATTCCATCGCCAACAACAGTTAAGAGTTCTTTGACGGTTACGGAGGTTATTCGACCATTATCTTCGGCTGGGTTTCTAAAGTAAAATACACTTAACTCTATAGGATAGTCTATATATTCCTGAATTAAAAAAGGGACTTTTACTAAGTTTCTATAATTCTCAAGTTCTCCTAGCGTATATATTTTTTTTACCCCAAACCCTCTTGCACCCACATCCGGCTTGGCAATGATAGGGAACGTAAGCGCTGAGTTGTTTAACTTTTGTCGTATCGATTCAAAGCCCTCAAATTCTTCTATGTAAAGGGTAGTAGGATAAAGTTCCTTTGGAATAAGATTCATGATTTTCCATTTGCTTTCAAAGAGCATTCCACCATTTTCGATAGAAGGATTTGATGCGGAAAAAAAGAAAAAACTCCTTGCTCTAAAAGCTAAATAAATATAATAGAAACTAGCAGGAAGATAAACAATCCACATTGGCCAATATTCCCAACTAAATGATTTTATATAAATGGTTTTTAGTTTTACAGTTAAGTTATTCATTATGGTACTTAGCAATTAGGCATATCAAATTTCCAACAAATTAATACAAGTTGATCGTATTATTACTATGTTTAGAAGTTTGTAAATCGTAATAATCAAGGCTAGCGATGGTTGTGTTTGAAAGTTCGACGAAAGAATAACTTAATGTTTTTAACTGTTCGCTTCTATTAATTAAGAATCCATTTTCTAAATCCATTTTCGATTGGAAGAAATCTAACAGCGAATGTTTTGTAATAGGAAGATTCGTCGCTATCCAGTTCTGAAAAAGTACGGCTCTATTTATTTTTGCTTGCTTATCGTATAATGTTGAAGAAGACCAAATATGTGAAGCGGAAATGTCTAATTTTTTTTGATGTTTTTCATTTCCGTCCCAAATTAATTCAAACAAATTATTTCCACTCCAAACAATTAGTGTAAAGGGTTCAACAGTATTCAAATCCATTTGTTGCCAATCTACAACGGGCACTGCGGATAACAATAGCGCGCTTACTATTTTACCTCGGCTTAGCGGATACGAGTCTTTTTTTATATGATTTTCAAATCCTCCATTCAGAAGAATTAGTACGTTCTTAAATTGATTTATTCCTATCCAAGTTCCTCCTGCTAAAGCATCTTTTGGCATAAGATAGTTTACCTCCTTCGTTTCGTAAAGTTGAGGCACAATAGCTTTAGGTCTTTTCGGACTTTCATCTCTTAAAGAAGCGAAATAGTGCTTGTTTTCATTTGGTATAAATACGACCGTACACATTGTATAGCAGGTTACTGATTTTTAAGCACCATTTCTTTCACACACTCTACCCACAGCGGACTTGTGTTCAAGCTTTCTACCAATTGCCAATGGTTGCCACCATGTTTTTCAAAAAGCAATTTATATTCTTCACCACCTTCTATCGTAGTTTCCAAACAGTCTGCTACAAAAGACGGAGAGAAAAACAACACCTTCTTTTTGCCTGCCTTGGCCAAAGCCTCCACGTTATGATCGGTGTAGGGTTTTATCCAGGGCGTTTTGCCCAATCTGGATTGGAAAGAGATCGAATAGTCGCCTTCTTTTAGTCCTAATTCTTTTACTAAAAGGCGAGTAGTTTCGAAACACTGTGCGCGGTAACAATATTTGTTTCGGGCATGATAACTTTGGCAGCACGTTCCCAATTTACATTGGTCGCTTACAGAACCTTTTATAATTTGTCTTTCAGGAATGCCGTGATAGGAGAACAAGATATGGTCGTAGGACTGCTCGTTCATGTATTTTTTACCCTGTTCTGCAAACGCTTTTATAAACAGCGGATCGTCACAAAAATTACTTACAATTTTTAGTTCTGGAATAATCTGCCATTGTCCTATCACCCGCATTACTTCTTCAATCGTAGAGCCTGTAGAGGCCGAAGCATATTGAGGATAAAGGGGAATAACAATTAATTTTGTGATGGCCTTGTCTTTAAAAATTTCTACGGCTTTTTCCAGACTTGGATTTTGATAACGCATGCCAAACCCCACAATATACTCGTCGCCAAGGGCTTTTTGAACTAATTTTTGCAAGTCTAGTCCATGAAAAAGGAGGGGAGACCCTCTTTCTTGCCATAGTTTTTTATATTCATGCGCCGATTTTGGAGAGCGAAAAGGGGCGATTATAAAATTTATAAGCATCCAACGGCTTATAAAAGGAATATCGATTACTCTCCAGTCCATCAAAAATTCGCGCAAGTACTTCCGAACATCCGATGTCTTTGTACTGTCTGGTGTACCCAGATTTACTAATAATACCCCTGTTTTCATGTCTTCTTTATTAATTCCTAGGTCGTAAAGGTAAAAAGTTTTTCGTAACTTTGCGTCATGACTTTTGACGAATTAAATCTTTCCCAACCGCTGTTGGATGCTTTGAAGGACCTTGGCTATACACGTCCTACAACTATTCAGGAGAAAGGCTTTTCTGTAATCATGTCCGGTAAAGATGTGATGGGAATAGCCCAAACGGGTACAGGAAAAACGTTTGCCTATTTGCTTCCCTGTCTGAGACAATGGAAGTTTACTAAAGAAAAAAATCCACAGCTATTGATTTTGGTTCCTACCCGTGAATTGGTGGTGCAGGTAGTGGAAGAAATCGAACGACTTACTAAATACATGGACGTTATGGTCTTAGGCGTTTATGGCGGTGCAAATATAAATACCCAAAAAGAGCTGGTTCATAAAGGCGTTGATGTTTTAGTGGCTACACCTGGCAGATTAATAGACTTGGCCTTGAGTGGTGTAGTGAAATTGAAATCCGTAAAAAAATTAGTAGTGGACGAAGTGGATGAAATGCTGAACCTTGGCTTTCGCCCACAACTGCTTCGCGTAATCGAGTTTCTACCTGAGAAAAGACAAAATTTATTGTTTTCCGCTACCATCACCAATGAAGTAGAGGGATTTATCAAGAGCAATTTCAACGATCCACTAAAGATTGAAGCAGCGCCAATGGGATCGCCGCTAGAGAATATTACGCAGGTAGGTTATCGTGTTCCTAATTTTAATACCAAGGTAAACCTATTGGAGCTGTTGCTCAAAGAAGATGCAGAAATGACCAAAGTATTGGTATTTACTTCCACCAAGACCCTAGCGGACTTGTTGTTTGAAAAAGTGAATCTTATTTTCCCAGACAAAGTAGGCGTGATTCATTCCAATAAAGCTCAAAACAACCGTTTTAATTCAGTAAGGCAATTTCAAAGCGGCGTATACCGCATTCTTATTGCTACAGACGTAGTGGCAAGAGGGATTGATATTTCGGAAGTTACGCATGTGTTGAACTTTGATACCCCTGAAGTCCCTGAGAATTATATACATCGAATAGGCAGAACCGGTAGAGCCGATAAAAAAGGCGAAGCAAGAACGTTTATTACGGAGAAAGAAGTAGCTCAAATGTCAGCTATTGAGAAGCTAATGAAAAGCAAGCTTACGATAGCGCCTTTGCCCCAAGGACTTAGTATATCGGACGTCTTGATAGAAGAGGAGAAGCCGAAAATTAAGATGAAAAACCTCGAACCCAAAGTAGCGCGCGTGGAAGATGGCGGAGGGGCATTTCATGAAAAAATAGCTAAGAATAAAAAAGTTAATCAGAAGATACACCGTGCCGAAGCCTTGAAGATAAAATACAGTAAACCGAAGAGTGCAAGAGGGAAGAAAAGAGGGTAGTGGTGGATACCAAAAACAGAAAGAAGGATATTTAACAATTAAAAACTAAACGCTTTGTCTAACAACGATATAATGAAAAAACTAAGGGTAGCCCTTCATCTGCGCGACGATGATATAATTGCTATTCTTAAATTGGTAGATTTTAAAATTTCTAAAGGAGAATTAGGAGCTTTATTTCGCAAAGACGACCATCCTAATTTTATGCCCTGTGGCGATCAATTTCTTAGAAATTTCCTCAACGGATTAGTAATCCACATGAGAGGCAAAAGAGATGAAAAAACAGACGAAAAGGACGATCAATAAAAAAATATACAATATAAAGTTCTTTCGTTCGACATATAAATAGTAGAAGGCCGCTTCAGTGCAGGCTATAAATGTATAGGTTTTATCGTTAGATTATTTCCATGAAAAAAAATAAAGTATCGCTTTCCCAAGTATTTAAAACGATTATTTGGCCAAGAAGGAAGTTGGTGTTAGTGGGTTTGGTGTTGATTATAATAAGTCGTTTGGCCAGTCTGGTTTTGCCTTGGGCAAGTAAAGACTTAATAGACCAAGTAATTGTAAATAAGGATTTAGCACGATTACAAACACTGCTTTGGTGGGTAGGAACCTCTATTTTGGTGAATGCCGTTACGTCGTTTTTACTTACCAAATTATTAAGCGTAGAGGCTCAAAATTTGATTTCAAAACTGAGGGTTCAAGTGCAGAAGAAAATACTTTCGCTGCCTATAAGTTATTTCGATAATAATAAATCCGGCGCACTGGTTTCTCGTATTATGACAGACGTAGAAGGCGTTCGAAATCTTATTGGTACAGGATTGGTCCAACTTATTGGCGGGACTATTACATCGGTTATCGCGTTGGTGTTGTTGATTAAAATCAGTCCTTTAATGACATTGTATGTGCTGGTTCCTGTGGGAGTATTTGCTTTTATAGCCTTGAAGGCCTTCGCCTATATTCGTCCTATATTCAAAATAAGAGGTGTGATAAACGCCGAAGTAACGGGCAGGCTTACCGAAACGCTCAATGGAGTACGTATCATAAAAGCGTTTAACGCAGAAGACCAAGAATCAAAAACGTTTGAACTGGGTGTAGAGCGGTTGTTTGAAAATGTAAAGAAGAGCCTTACGTCTACCGCTATTATTACCAGTTCTGCCACGTTTTTATTGGGTTTAGCATCCACAGGCATTATGGGAATAGGGGGCTATCTGATTATTGAAGGCTCTATGACTTTTGGCGAGTTCCTGTCGTTTACATTGTTTCTTGGCTTTTTGATAGCGCCAATTGTACAGATGAGCAATATCGGTAGTCAGTTGACAGAGGCGTTTGCAGGACTCGATAGAACAGAAGAAATTATGAATACGGCTCCAGAAGAGGATGTAGAGAAGAGGACAACGGTGCTTCAGGCGATAAGAGGAGACATTCAATTTGATCAGGTTTCGTTTGCATACCAAGAAGGAAAAGAGGTGCTTAACAATGTGAGTTTTCACGCTCCAGCAGGTTCTGTTACCGCATTGGTAGGTACATCGGGATCGGGAAAATCTACCATAGCAGGCTTGGTGGCCACATTCTTGAATCCTGAATCTGGAAAAATCACCTTAGATGGGATTGATTTGTCTACCATCACGCTTAGTAGTTATCGTCAAAACTTAGGAGTAGTGCTACAAGACGACTTCTTATTTGAAGGAACTATTCGAGAAAACATCCTTTTTCCTAGACCCAATGCTACAGAAGAAGCGCTGCTAAAAGCGGTGAAGGCCGCGTATGTAAACGAGTTTACCGATCGTTTTGAATTGGGGTTAGATACTTTAATTGGAGAAAGAGGTGTAAAATTGTCTGGTGGACAGCGTCAACGAATTGCTATAGCCCGTGCTATACTTGCGGATCCCAAGATAATTATATTAGACGAGGCTACTTCCAATTTGGATACACAGAGCGAGTCTATGATTCAACAAAGTTTGGCAGAGTTGATGAAAGGCCGTACTACGTTTGTAATTGCGCACCGATTGAGCACAATTCGTCAGGCGAATCAGATTTTGGTCATTGAAAATGGACAAATTGCAGAGCAGGGCAACCACCATGAGTTGATAGAGAAGAAAGGGCGTTATTACGAACTGCATACGTACCAGGCTAGGATTTAGAGGTTTTTAAAGTTTAGCGTTCAATGTTTATGGTTTAAGGATTAAATTTCAAAATCCTAAACAGTATGGGCGGCGAAAATGGAGAAGGTTCTACTGCTATTTCCACTTATAAAATAGTTCCATAGTATATGCGATAGTCTCCTTATTTTATCCCGAGGAGATTTATACGACCCCGTTGGGGTCGCACTTTTTTTGGGATTTGAATTTTCAATAAAGATGTAATCCCTTTGGGATAAAACAAGGCCGCCACAGTATACCTATTGTACTATTTTATAAGTATAATCTGTACAAATCCTAACCCTAACCCCAATACAAAGTTTAGAGTTTAAACCTTCAACCTTCAACTTTAAACCTTAAACCCCAACCCCAACACAAAGTTTAAAAAATCAAAAAAGTCTGGATTTGGAGCTTTTTTATAAAAACCGAATCTAAAATTTGAAACCAAAAAATTAAAGTGTATATTTATGACTGACTAGTCACATTTGTACAAAAAAGAAAATATAATGTCTGAAAAAAGAAAAAAAATTGTTACTACTGCTTTAAAATTATTTTGTGAAAATGGATTTCAAAACACTTCAACCGCTCTTATATCAAGGGAAGCAGAGGTAGCTACCGGTACATTGTTTCTATATTTTCCTGTAAAAGAGGAGCTCATTATTTCACTCTATATCGAGTCAAAAAATGAGTTAATCCAATTTTTGAAAGAAGGGCTTTCTCGTCAGAAAACACCTAAATTAAAAATTAAGCATTTATGGGATAGTGCAAATAAATGGGCATTAGAAAATCCTGTAGCCTTCCGTTACATTCAACTGTTTTCAACCTCTTCCTACAGCGGCTCGATAGCCAAAAGAAAAACTGCCTCAATGTCGGATATAGCGGACAAGTTTTTATCAGCAGCCATAGCAGAGGGCAGTATTGTTAAGATTAGTACTCCCTTGTTTTTTGCAATTTTTGAAGGTATCTGGACTTCCACGTTTAATCACGTGATTACTTTAAAAAGCACCAAAACAAGACAATCAGCCTTAGACCAATCGTTTGAATTGTTTTGGAAGGGTCTGAGTAAATAGTAATGCTATTTAAGGGGTTTTTGGCAAAGAAAAGTACAGTAATTAGTTACAGCGCTTTTTGCCAGACTAGCGCATCGAAGCCCAAAAGGTATTCGTCTTTGCCAAACATCACCAAAGGCCTTTTTATCATCGACGTGTTTTTTATCATTAAGGAAATTGCTTTTTTAGGATTGGTGCTCTCCTTTTTATCTTCCTCTGTTTGTTTTTTCCAAGTGATTCCCTTTGTATTGATAAGCTGTTCCACAGAATTTTTCTTTAGCCAATGCTCAATGGTTTCCGCCTCTATACCGAGTTTTTTATAATCGTGAAACTGGTAGGCGATGTTGTGTTCATCCAACCATTGAAAAGCTTTTTTCATGGTGTCGCAATTTTTGATGCCGTAGATTTTTATCATTCTAAACAGAAGGTTATACAATAAAGATACAAAAGTCTTTCATTAATAAGGGTAATGCGTTAATTCTGCCGCCACCATTTGGATTGGGGCAACTGACCAAGTAGTACCGGCTCACCTATCACAGGGGTAGTGACGACTACTGAAAGCGCTTCTGCTTCAGCCACCAACCGTTCTATAGGTTCTTTCCAAGGGTGAAACGCTAATGCAAATTTGCCCCAATGTACAGGAAAGAGCACTTTGCCGTTCAGCTCTAAATGTGCTTGTACCGTTTCTTCGGGTGTCATATGAATAAAAGGCCAATAGGGATGGTACTGCCCACATTCTAATATAGTAAGGTCAAAAGGGCCGAATTTTGCTCCTATTTCTTTGAAATGTGGTCCGTAACCGGAGTCGCCACCAAGGTATAGGTTGGTAGAATCGGCTTTTAGTACATAAGATGCCCAGAGTGTTTTGCCTCGGTCGGATAAGCCTCTGCCAGAGAAATGCCGAGCAGGAGTAGCCGTGAGCGAAAGGGTAGGAGAGAGCGGTACTTTTTCCCACCAATCCAATTCTACTATTCTAGAGGGTTCAATACCCCATTTTTGAAGATGTGCGCCTACGCCAAGGGGCATATAAAATTTTACGGACAGGGAGCGAAGCTGGACGATAACGTTGAAATCAAGATGGTCATAATGGTCGTGTGTTAAAACGACAGCGTCCAAGTAGGGTAGGTCATTTAGGGTATAAACGTCTGTACCTTTGAAGCGTTTTGCACCAATGAAATTTACAGGAGATGCCGTTTCAGAAAAAACAGGGTCAACCAATATGTTTTTACCTTCAAGTTGGATAAGATAGGAAGAGTGTCCAAACCAAGTAACAGAAAAGGGTGTTGTGGAATCTTTTTTTAGAGCTGTTTTTACAGAAGGCAAGGACGTAAAGGGCGCACGAGCACTGTCTTTTATGAATTGATTTCGGATCATTTTAAAATAGGAAGCCTCTTTTGTCATGAGCGGAGTGTGCTCAGGATATTGGAAAATGTTATCTATATAATTCGGCGATTTTTTAATTCTTTCCAAACGAGCGCCTGCTGCTTGCTGACCAAAAATAGCACTTTTCAGGAATAGGAAAATCGCAAGGAGTATAAGAAGTAAGGGTATCGAAAAGTAGAGGAGTAGCATTAAGAGAGCGGTTTAAGATTGAACTTTATTTTTATAAAAACAAAAGAGGCTGTCTTTCTGGAAAACAGCCTCTTTTGTTTGGTTCGTAGTTACTAGTCGTCTCTTCTACCAAGAAATATCGATACATAGTAGAGCAAGTTGGCCAAAGCGCCGAGCGCCGCTACTACATAGGTTAGAGCCGCCCATTTCAAAGCGTCTTTAGACATTTCATATTCGCTGTTGGTGACGATTCCTTTTTCACTAATCCAAGCCAACGCACGTTTACTAGCATCAAATTCAACGGGTAGTGTAATTAAGGCGAATAGTGTAATGACCATATTGCAGGCAATCATAGCAACGAGAAGGGGCATCATAAGCCCTCCTGCACCACGGGAGTACAATAGAAATCCTCCAAAAAGGAATACCATATTTAACACACTTAGTATTTTAGAACTGGTAATTTGTGCGGGTACCATTTTAGACCGTAAGGTGAGCATACTATAAGCATTAGCATGTTGGATGGCATGTCCGCATTCGTGCGCTGCTATTGCCGCTGCCGCTGCATTTCTACCGTTGTATACATCATGGCTAAGGTTTACCGTTTTTGTAGCGGGGTTGTAGTGGTCGGTAAGCATGCCTTCGGTAGAGAGTACTTGTACGTCAAAGATGTTGTGGTCCCGCAGCATCTTTTGGGCTATTTCCGCACCGCTCAGGTTGGAAACCAAATGTATTTCAGAATATTTTTTGAACTTATTTTTTAGACGGTAGCTGATAAACATACCTACCAACATCATGGCAAAAGATAGAATAAGGAAGATCATAATCGTATTAGGTTAGTTGTTTTATTTTTTCTATAACATTGGTGGTCGAATATCCGTTCACCAAAGGAACTGTTTCTACCGTTCCTCCATTTGCCAATACAAGATTTGCACCAACGATGGTAGAAACGGTATAGTCGTCGCCTTTTACCAAAATGTCAGGTTTTAGGTAGTCAATAAGTTCGAAAGGCGTTTCTTCGTCGAACAAAATGACAGCATCTACAAACGCCAGCGAAGCCATAACTCGTGCACGAGAACGCTCGTCGCAGATAGGGCGGCTTGTTCCTTTTAGGCGTTGTACAGAAGTGTCTGTATTAAGGCCAACAATTAATTTGTGGCCAAGATTTCGAGCCTTTTCCAAATAGTCAACATGCCCTAGGTGTAAAATGTCGAAGCAGCCATTTGTAAAGACCACTTTTCCCTCTTTTTTCCAGGCAGGCAAAAGTGCTTGAAGCTGTTCCTTCGTATGTATTTTGGAAGCTGTTTTCATAATGCTTGCTCTATTTTGCTTAAAATCTATTTAATCTAGGGTATTTCCTATAAACAAAAAAAGTCCCGCCAGAAGCAGGACTTTTTTTGTTTATAGAAGCGTAAATTACTTAACTTCTACTGCTTTTACTGTATCAGCAACAACAACAGTGTCAACTGGAGCAACTGGAGTTGTATCAACTGGAGCAACAACAACTGCAGTATCAACTGAAGCTGAAGTGTTTTTCTCTCCACAAGAAACTAGAACTAATGTACAAGCAACGAATGCAAATGCGAATAAATTTTTCATAATAATTTTTTAATTTTTTAGATTTTAGCAATGCAAAGGTAGGAAATTTTTCCACATCTAAAACATTTAGGCTACAAATATTTATAGTTTTATACTAAAATTCATACATCGGTACGTATTAAATACAATTTTGCACAAATTCAAGTATAAAACAGCCCTAAATATTATTTGGCTTTACAAATAATATTTAGCGGTACGCCTGTAAAGTCAAAATGCTGGCGTATTTTATTTTCCAAGAAGCCTTTGTAAGGATCTTTGATGTACTGAGGCAAGTTACAGAAGAACGCAAAACTTACACTATTCGTAGGAAGTTGTGTAATATATTTGATGTTTAAGTACTTGCCTTTTAGTGCTGGTGGTGGATAGCGCGCTATCTCTGGTAGCATTTTATCGTTCAGGACAGAAGTCGTAACACGTTTATTCATATTGTCATATACCCTGATAATCAATTCAACGGCTTGAAATACACGTTGTTTGTTGAGCACCGAGATAAACATAATGGGAATATAGGTCAACGGCTGGATTTTGTCTTTGATGGCGTCTTCAAATATTTTTGCGGTTTGGGTGTCTTTTTCGATAAGGTCCCATTTGTTTACCAAAATGACAATACCTTTTCTTTTTTCTTCAGCCATTCCTATAATAGTCATGTCTTGTGCCTCCAACCCGCGTTCTGCATCTAGCATAATAACGCAAACGTCAGAATTTTCTAAGGCTTTGATGGAACGCATTACAGAGTAGAACTCGATATCTTCCGTTACTTTTGGTTTCTTGCGCAGCCCTGCGGTATCGGTAAGAATAAATTCTTTTCCAAAAGTATTGTACCGAGCATCTACAGAATCTCTTGTGGTGCCTGCAATATCGGTAACGATGCTTCGAGTTTTGCCTAGAAGGACATTTACAAAAGAAGATTTTCCAGAGTTTGGTCTACCCAAAATTGCTATACGAGGAATTCCTTCGTCAGGGTTTTCTATTCCTTCGTCGGGGAAATGCGAAATCATAGCATCAAGCAATTCGCCCGTGCCGGATCCGTTTTGAGAGGAAATAGGGTACACATCGCCCATGCCCAAAGAATAAAATTCTCCTGCCATTTGAGCACGGTCAAAATTGTCTGCTTTGTTTAGGATCAAGTAGACGGGCTTTTTCGATTTGCGGAGTTTATTGGCAAATTCTTCATCCAAATGATGGACGCCAATATAAGCATCTACGACAAAGAAAATCACACTCGCTTCTTCCATTGCGAGCTCCACTTGTTCTTGGATTTGACGTTCAAAAATATCGTCCGACCCTTGTACATATCCACCAGTATCGATTACGGTAAAAAATTTACCACACCAATCTGCGTGGCCATAATGCCTGTCGCGGGTTACGCCACTTTGATCGTCCATTATGGCGTCACGCCCTCCTACCAATCTATTAAATAGTGTGGACTTTCCCACGTTTGGTCTTCCTACTATTGCTACTATATTTGCCATGTTTTTTTGTTAAAGCGTTAAAAATTTAAAGTTGAAAGTTTAATACTGTTTTAAACTTTAAAACTTTAACTTATATGTTATTATATCCAAATCGATCTAATTTCTTTTCTTTGCTACGCCAGTCGGGCTCTACTTTTACGAATGTTTCTAGGAAAACTTTTTTGCCAAAAAACTTTTCCATATCAAGACGCGCTTCGGTGGCTACTTTTTTAAGCGCCATCCCTTTTGGTCCTATGATTATACCTTTCTGGCTGTCGCGTTCTACATATATTTCAGCACCAATATAAATTATCTTTTCTTCGTCCTTGAACGACATGATGACTACTTCGGCGCTGTAGGGGATTTCTTTTTTATAATTTAGAAATATTTTTTCTCTTATAATTTCCGATGCAAAGAAACGCTCCGATTTGTCGGTAATATTTTCTTTGTCGTAATAAGGAGGATGTACCGGAATAGATTCACGGATAAGGGTAAATATTTTATCGGTATTAAACTTTTCTTTGGCGGATACCGGAATAACCTCTTTTACGTTAGGAAGTTTTTCTTTCCAGTAAAGGATTTTTGCGTCGATTTCATCTTGTTTGGCCATATCTATTTTATTGATAAGCAAATAGATAGGGACGTGGTCGATTTTTTTCAGTTTATAGAGCACATCGTCCTCGTCAAATTTTTCGTAGATATCGGTTACAAAGAGTACAATATCAGCATCTTCTAGCGATACGTTTACAAAACGCATCATAGATTTGTGCAGTTCGTATTTGGGCTCTATAATACCAGGGGTATCCGAGTATACGATTTGAAAATCATCGCCGTTGATGATTCCCATGATTCGATGGCGGGTAGTTTGCGCCTTAGAAGTGATAATGGAAAGCTTTTCGCCTACCATAGCATTCATCAGCGTAGATTTCCCTACGTTTGGTTTGCCTACGATGCTTACAAACCCAGCTTTATGTGTATTAGTTTCTGACATTCTTTTAAAAAGAATTACAAAGGTAGTTGTTTTTAGTGGAATAATCTATTACCTTTGCACCCTAGATAGTTGAAAATGCTTAAAAACTGGGAATAAATGATCCAGGTCTTGCAACTTTAACAAGGTATATCGCGGGGTGGAGCAGTTGGTAGCTCGTTGGGCTCATAACCCAAAGGTCGTAGGTTCGAGTCCTGCCCCCGCTACAAAATGAACCCTCAGAATAGCCTTTTAGGTATTTTTCTGAGGGTTTTTCTTTGCCTAAAACATTAGTCGTGTAAGCGGGATGTAAACAAGATTAATTCAAAATGACTTAAGAATTAATATCAAACTTTTTCTCAATTAATTTCACAAAAAAATCAATTTCTTCAATTTCATATTTTTTTTGATTGATCAAGCCTATAAATTGCTTTAAATGTGCGGATTGAATCTTTAATTTACCTGTTAAAATACTAAACAAAAATTCCAATAATGCCTCTCCTTTAGTCTCAACAACATGAGACAAAATTTTATATATATTGCTGCTGTCTTCTTTCGATTGATAATCTAATTCTTCTGTTCTTGCTCCTCTCAATATACATGCTTGTAAGATTCCATCATTAAACCTTGAGAAGTTTTTAGGGTTCAATATTGTATTAACATGCTCATGTCTTAATATTCGAGCTATTTGTCTTTTACATGGAATATTCTTTGGGTTTCTCATTGTATGCAATACTCCAGACATAATAAAATAAACATCCGCTTGACTAGGAATAACTTTGGGGATAAAAGTATGAAGTGAAAAATTTTCTCTTAATTTTAAATCACTGCCGTCAAAAGGGTTTTTAAAAAATAAATTATTAAGTAGTCCCATACTGTTATTGAGTTCAACTAATCTATTTTTAACAAATTGCGGTTTAAATTCAAGACCTTGCAAAATTTTTTTTTCATCATACCAACTTGGCTTGTAAACAAAACTTACATCTTGATCATCCTTATT
>JAYSUZ010000265.1:0-7022 GCA_043718845.1 Cytophagales bacterium | reverse complement strand
CACCTTTGGTGCTCGTTTTACAAGTGGTGTGAGATAGGTTTCTAACATTCTAAAGGCTTCTATCCAATTAGTAGGCGTAGAAACCAGCAACTTAGATTTCGTTTCTTTTGACAAAGAAATAGCAAAATTTTCCAACTGTTCATAGAGCTCCCCGTGGTGTAATCCGGTAAAACTAAAAGCCATTTCTTTTTCACATACTTTTCGTATTAAAAATGTTTTTCCAACGTGTCGCCTCCCGTAAACCACTACCATTTCTGCTCTAGAAGAGTATACTGTTTCTTTCAATAAGCTACTTTCTGAATCTCTACCTATCAATTCCATTAGGGTACTTTTTTATTGCCAGCCAAATGTAGGTAAATTTTACCACATTTGGCTGGCAATAATTAATTATTGCCAGCCAAATGTGGTAAAAAATAGTAGATTTGGCTGGCAATAGATTTTATGGACATAATACCACCATCCTTTAATTGTATTTTTAAACTTACGGCGGCTTTTAAGACTTGAAATAAAAATAAGGTATAGTAGCAGAATAACATGAATATTATTCCACAGCATTGTGTAACTCCCAAACGAGCTACACAATGCTGTATTAGACCCATTTAACCCAACCAAAAAAATTCGCAAAATCCAAAATTCGTAAAAATCAGCGATCAATTTCCCCCATCATAATATCCAGCGAACCCAATATAGCAATCAAGTCGGCCAACAAAACATTTTTTGTAATAGCAGGCAATACCGATAAATTTACAAAACAACAAGAACGTACTTTTACTCTATAAGGCACGTCGTACGTACCCGTAGTACGGAAGAAAAATCCTAATTCACCTTTAGGATTTTCGGCGCGGGCATAAAAATCCATTTGTTTGGGTCTTATTTTTTTAGGCAACAACGCTTGCGGATCAAAATCTCTGGTGCGTTTGTATTCGCCTTTTAGTTTCTCCAAACATTGCTCAATAATTTTTACCGATTCCCAACATTCCAATACACGTACATTTGTTCTGTCCCAACAATCGCCTACGGTGCCTACTTCGCCTTTGCCTATTGGGATTTCAAAATCCAATTCAGGATATACAGAATAGCCGTCTACTCTGCGTAAGTCGTAGCGCAAGCCCGAAGCCCGAAGACAAGGGCCAGAGATGCCGTAATTTATGGCTAAATCAAGCGGCAATACGCCGATATTAGCAGTACGTTGAATGAATATTTCATTATCCACCATTATTTTCTGCAGTTCGAGCAATTTGGGTTTTAGGTACTTGATAAAATCCTCGCAACGGTCTTCAAATCCTACCGGCAAATCGTAATACAAGCCTCCTATCCAAATATAGTTGTACAACATACGAGCACCGGACAACCATTCCAGCAAGCGGTTTAGATGTTCTCTATCGCGCATAAGCCATAGAAAAGGTGTAAACGTACCAATATCGAGTCCGTACGTGCCGATGGCAATAAAGTGAGATGCGATGCGGTTTAATTCGGCTACCAATACCCGAATATATTCTACTCTTTTAGGAATATCATTTTCAATACCCAACATACGCTCTACACCCATGGCATAAGCATGTTCGGAGTTCATAGCCGCCAGATAATCCATGCGGTCTACGAAAGGAATGAGTTGATTGTAGGGAAGTTTCTCTGCATGTTTTTCAAAACAACGGTGCAGGTAACCCATGTGAGGAATTACATTTTTTATAATTTCTCCATCCGTAACTACTTCCAACCTTAGCACACCGTGTGTAGAAGGGTGTTGAGGCCCGATATTAAGCACCATTTCTTCTGTACGCAATGTACTTATATCTGTAGCCAGTGGTTCAGAATTGGCCAAATGGTTGGCGTCGTATTTATATTGAATTTGAGTTGTAGGCACTTTCGGTTCTTAGTATTTCACTTTTATTCCATGATAATATTCCTGCTCCTGATAATCTTTTCGGAGAGGAAAGCCTTCCCAATCTGCAGGGAGTAAAATTCTTCTTAAATCTGGATGGTTTAAGAAGGTGATACCAAACATATCGTATGCTTCGCGTTCGTGCCAGTCTGCTGTGCGCCAAACGTGGGATACTGTAGAGACGGAAGGGTTTGTTCTTTCCAATTCTACTTTCAACACCAATGTATGATTGTATGGAATCGAATACAAATGATAAATCACTTCCATTGTATTTTTTTCAACGCCGTTGTCCATACCCGAAAGGCAAGTCATGTAATCAAAATAGAGAAGATCGGTATCGCGCAAAAAAAGACAAACATCCTCAATTTTTTCGGGAGCGATGGTCAGTTGAGGTTGTGTGAAGGAAGTGTTTTCGGCTAGGATTACGGCTTCTCCAAATTTTGTTATAAGTAGTGTTTTTAGTTCTGAAAACTGCATGGCTCAATCTCTGAATCGTTGTTCTGTCACTCTTTTGATAGCAGGTCTGTAATAATAGAAAATTGTACCATCTTCTAATGTAAAAACATCGCCATCGGGTCTGTATAAATTACTTGTTTTAAATTGACATGAATGAACATCTTTGTCCCAATATTCAATACTCATAATCGACTTTCCTGAATATTTTTTGTCTGAGAAAAAAATTTCCACAAATCCTCTTTTTAGTCCATCCGTTACAAGGCTCGTTACAATTGTTTTGTTTGTATGTAAGGTAAGATCAACGGTATCTTTCTGACCAAGCAACAATGTTAAATCTTTTAAAATTGGTTCGTGGTACTTGTGTTTCCCTTCATTGACACCCGTTTCGGACATAAAATGATGTGCGTCGAAATAAAATAAACAGGTGTCAATTTTATACGAAACCACTTTTGTATGTTTAAAATGATGTAGCTTCACATGCTTTTCGATAGTAATAATAGTATCGTCTCCTTTGGTCATCAAATCACCAAAAGAAGTTATTAATAATATGTAAAGAAAATAGACCATTTAACTTATTGTGGTTACACTTCTTTTTTTAGCTATTATTTTTTTGAGCGCTAAGGGTTCCATAAGACTCTCTTGTCTTATTTTCTCTTGCAACTTCATGATCCCTCCTATCAACGCTTCTGGTCTTGGCGGACAGCCGGGTACATATACGTCTACAGGAATTATTCGATCTACCCCTTTCACTACATGATAGCCGTGCTCCCAATAAGGGCCACCGCAGTTGGAACAAGACCCCATTGAGATTACATAACGAGGTTCAGGCATTTGTTCGAATAATCTTTTTATACGATCGGCCATTTTGAATGTTACCGTTCCGGCTACGATCATCAAATCCGATTGTCTTGGAGACGAACGAGGTAATACGCCAAATCTATCTAGATCATATCCTGAAGCATAAGCCGACATCATTTCGATAGCGCAACAGGCGATACCAAAACCCATAGGAAAGAGGGACGATAACCGAGCCCAATTCAGAATATCGTCCACTTTAGTTACGACTACTCCTCCGCTTCCAAATTTTTGATCTAACAACATTATTATAAAAGTTATTTATATTTATTGTTTATTTTGTCGTATAAAACTTTAGGCACTTTGGATTCGAATGTTTCTGGCGTTGGCTCCGGTTGTATCCAATCTAAGTACCCCTTCACCCAAGCATATACCAAGCCAAATGCAAGTATTACTACAAATAATAAAACCTCAATGAGCGCAAACCAGCCCCACAATCCGTTGGTTTGCTTTATCAGCGCTGCATTTCCGAAAACTACAGCCCATGGAAAAAGAAATACTATTTCCACTTCAAACAATACAAACAAGAGCGCCACAATGTAGAAACGCACATTGAAATTTTTCCACGGACTGCCAATGGCTTCTTCTCCGCATTCATACGGCGCTAATTTTTCATCGTTTGGGCGATTAGGTCGAATCAACCTAGCTACCGTAAGCGCTATAAGTACAAACGAAATTCCCCCAAAAATAAACAAGAGCACTCCACCAAACGCTGAAACTTGTGTATCAATCATCTCTACAAATTTACTACTTTATATACTTGAATCCAATTTATGTAATACATTATTAATTAATGCATTATTGACCTTTTAAAAAGATTAGAGCGACTAAACTTGTAGAAACAAATAAAAATAGCAAACTTTGTCTATAATATTTATAGAGATAGTTGAATAATTAGATGGAAGAAAAAGAAACAGCGGTTAGTGCTCCCGAATCAGAGAACGGTGCTCCTCTAAAAGAAAAAAAGAAAAAACCCTTTATCCGAAAAATAACGCGTTCTGATTTTGGAACAAAAATATTGGCTAAAAGACTTTCGTTAATTTTATTCGTATTATTAATTTTAGGAATCCTCATCACCTACATACGCACCAATTTATCGGCGGAAACAAATACCCAAATTATAGATTTTTTAGGCTCCCTTACACAACTAGAATTTCTTGGATTTGTATTAATTGGATTTACGGCACAAATGATTGACGGCGCATTAGGTATGGCTTATGGAGCAAGCTCTATGACGATGTTGACTTCGTATGGAGTGAGTAGTAGTATAGCCAACAGTTGTATAAAAATCTCTGAAGTCTTCACTACAAGTGCCTCAGGTTTTTCGCACTGGAAATTAGGGAATATCAATAAAAAATTAGCAAAAAATTTAATTATCCCTGGTGTAATAGGTGCCATGTTTGGAGCAATGCTAATTGCTTATGTAGACCAGATAGAAGGTGTAAGTAAAAAATATGTAAAACCAATTATCTCTATTTACATTTTAATACTAGGAATTTTTATTATATACAAAGCATTGCGAAAAAAAGAAAAAAAGAAAAAGACAGAAAACCTTAGCGCTCTAGCTACTTTCGGAGGATTTATGGATGCCGCTGGTGGCGGTGGCTGGGGACCTATTGTAACCTCTACATTAATAAGTAAAGGCAGGAACCCTAAATATACGATTGGCTCTGTAAATTTATCTGAATTCTTCATAGCTTTTACTAGTGCTATAATCATCACTATAATAATAGGCGTCGAAGAATGGCAAATTGGAGGAGGCCTAAAAGTAGTGCTAGGGCTTATCATAGGCGGTATCATAGCGGCTCCTATGGGTGCAATCGTAGCCAGTAGAATAAAAGCTAAGCCAATGATGCTTATTGTTGGCTCTCTTATTATTTTAGTAAATATGCTAAATATTTACAAAGCTTGGATAAAGTAATACATCCAGTCATACAAAAAAGGAACGTATAATACGTTCCTTTTTTGTATGACCTATATTATAATTTCAACCCAATCGAAATGTAAAAAGTGCGAGGTTCCGCTGGAATTATTCCTGGTCCTGGATAACTCGCTGCACGACGTGTGAAATATATATTATTTGTAAAATTATTAATTCCGACACCCATCTTTATTATTTTATACGAATAATTGGCCGAAATGTCCGCTACATAATATGCAGGCACGACCCCTGCAACGGAGGTCGCAGCGTCTTTCTCTGTATTTTTAGCATCGGTGTATTGCTTCGTTACATAAGACAATTGAATAGAAGCGGAAAATTTTTCATACCGATAATTAATCCCTGGACGAATATTCCATTCGGGTGCAAATTCTACTTTATTACCTTCCAGCTCTTCCAAGTATGCTTTCACATAATAGGCATTTACATAAGCCGTAGATGCATAAAATACAAGATTACCCCATCGTGTATTTTTTCCTGCTAAATTAAATGCATCGATTTCAAAAAATGACTCCAAGCCTGCACTTCTCGAAGCCCCTATATTACGGGTATAACGTATTATATTATAATTGGCATCCCGTTCGCGTACAAATCCGATTCTGTTTTTGTATTCTAGTAAAAATAGACTTACATCATAGTTGAACCACTTCTCTATTCTACCTCTACAGCCAAGATCCATATTAAATCCCGTTTCATCTTTTAAATTAGGATCTATTTTATAAGAGTCGCTTACCACACGAATATCGGTAAACGATACTCCTCGGTAATTTTGGGAGAGGTTAAAATATCCTTCTACCCTTTTATGTGCAAGCCACGACACGCCTAATCCTGCTAAAATAAAACTCCTTGGAAGTTGTCTGGACTCTGCTGTAGTAATAGTATCAACAGGTGATATTGTAGTATAATACCCCTCGGATTTGGTTTCTATAAATTCGACTCTCAAGCCTGGCGTAACGGTTATTTTATTTGAAAGTGTGAAAATATTTTCACTAAAGAAGGATATGTTTTTTCCTGGGAAAGCAAAGTCCGAACCCTCCAATTTTGTTGGGTTTAAAAATGTAAAAGTAGGGCCACTTCCATTGTCTGCCATGCCTTGTTTTTTGGTGGTATATCCTTGATAATAGCGATAACCGATTAATAAAAAAGATAACTGTTTTCCCAGCGCATATTTCCTTAAGTAGCGCCCTTCACTTCCGAAATTTTTGTAGGTATCGGCAATCATTTCTCTATAACTTAAATCGTCTACCCTAGAGATATTACTCAAAAAACCTAAGGCAGAGCGGCCACCAAGGAAACCCCAGTTACGAATATTAACCGTATTCTTGCTGTTAATTTTATAATCAAAATTTAGGGCAAGGATATTCCAATTGCTCTTAAACCAATTTCGCGCACGGTAGGATTGCTGTGGATTACTTTCAAACTGTGCATCGGTAAGTCCTCCCGGTTGCTGATTCAAATAATTCGAAAACGTATATTCTAAACGTACACCTATTTTAGAATTAATTTTATACCCCAACCCCACAAATGCATTATGTACATCAAATGCTGTATTGGGACGCCAGCCTTGTCCTGTTTTGAATTGATAGAAAGTAGTATAACTAATTTTTTTAATCGTTCCGGCAATACTGTTATAGGTATTAAAAAGGCCATAAGCACCAATTGTAGTACTGTTATTGTATTGTATTTTCTTTTCTGACGGGGGCTTTTTTAAAACATAATTTATCATACCTCCAAATTGAGGGCCGTATTGTAAAGAGGCCGCACCTCTTATCACTTCTATTTTTTCCAACGCTTCTGCAGGAGGTACATAATAAGATTCTGGATACCCCAAGGCATCGGCCGTCATATCATAACCGTTCTGACGCGTATTAAAATTTGAAGTACGATTAG
>JAYSUZ010000264.1:0-3198 GCA_043718845.1 Cytophagales bacterium | reverse complement strand
TAGTCTGTCCACCCCGCCTTCACAGACGATTCGGGAAAGGCTAGATATGGAAGTTGGAAAAATTGACAACCACTGTATTTTTTTTCTACATCCTTGAAAAATTTTTTTTCCTGATTAAAGCCTGTTTCAAGTGTATGCTTTTTGTAAATACTTGCCGGCGTTTGGTCGAAAAGTCCGAAGGATAATAACAAAAGCAATACGCCATATACCGTATATGTTTTTCTTGTCTTGAGAAAATTGTCGACGAGTAACGCACCTGCAAAGAGTGTAAAAAAAGCAATTAGAATACTAATCCTATTTACCGATCTAATATTAAAGAAACCCCACGATGCCATTATCATCGCCAGTCCACCCATTGTTCCATATAAAATCCCTAGAAAAGACAGCTTACTTAATTGAGACAGTCTGTCTTTTAAAAGTACTAAGCTTTTCGCCTCCTTGATCTTTGGAAATAATAGAATAAGAATAAGAAAAACTAAAACACAACTCCCAATAAGTCCTATGGAGCTTAATCTGTTTTCGTTGACAGTAGGCACTTGGCTCATATATTCTTTAGCCTTCATCGAAAAAAAACGAATAGGATGGTCGGTAGTTGGCAATAGTAATTGTATAGGCTTAAACGCATATATTTCAGATTCGGAAGGGTACCGTGGGGCTACTTCATGATTGGTGCCGTGCGCAAATTTGTAGTATAAAGTAGGCAACGCTTGCAATAGTAAACCAAAGAAGGACACTGCTATCAGGCCAAATGAAACAAGTATAGGTTTCCATTCTTTTTTAATCAGCGCACTCGAAAGACCTGCAAAAATAATAAATATGCTTATGAAAAAAGTGTAATAAATGCCCGTAAGAGAAAGTACAAAGAGGATTATAAACGCTATGTAAGCCGTGTTATTCAAGTTGCGAATACTATTCAACAGCCCATTTTTTTTAGTAGGTTTAAAAAAATCCTTACCGTCATAAATCCATAAAACTACCATGGATGCTAGCGGTAACATGAAATAACCGGAAAGAAATAAATGCTCTACGCCTCTTAAATAATGATAGGACTGAAAGGCATACAACAAGCTAAATACAAATGAAACAGCATTAGAAATGCCGAAATTTTTCAGTACAATACTCGCAGAAAAGGCTGTAAGGAAAAAGCCTAGAAAATAATACAAGTTAACAGCAAGAAACGAAGTCGAACAAAAATAGCCTATAAGTTTAATCAAGAAAAGTTGAAGTGCATCAAACAAAGGATAGTCCTGCAAATACATACCTTCTGGTGCTCCTAGCATTGGGTTGGATAAATACCAACCATTCTCACTTATTCCTTTTGATAAAGTATATCCAAGCAAACTATCTCCGTTGTACCCCATTGGGGCATTAAGGTCTATAGCCCAAAGACGAAACACTATAAAAAGTAGGAACGCCGTAGCTATGCTTAAATAAAGGTAATACCTAGAGGCTTTCATGCTTTTTATAGTGCCAACTATTGATTGGTAGGGCCTTCAATTTTTTCCGCAAAAAATCTTTTTTGGAAAATTAGAATTACTGCTACACTCACAAAAATTGACGCATCAGCAAAGTTGAATATTGGCCACAAAGGATAGTAAGTGCCACCCATCACAGGTACCCATCGTGGAATAAAACAATCGCAAATGTCTAAATAAAACATATCAATAACTTCGCCATGAAACCATGGAGTGATCGCATTTTCTGTTACTAAACCTAAAAATTTTCCGTAGAAGGTACTGTCTACCACATTGCCCATAGCTCCACCAAGTATTGCCGCTACACACCAAAGTAATCCTTGGTGCATGTTTTTTTTCGCCATCACATAGAGGTAATACCCGATTCCTACCATAGCAAATAATCGAAAAATGCTAAGAAAAAATTTCCCGTAAGTGCCGCCAAATTCAATGCCACCCGCCATTCCAGGGTTTGTAATATAGTGCAGTTTGAACCAGTCTCCGAAAACTTTGTACTCGTCGCCCTTATATTCAAAATTCTTAAAAACTGCAATTTTAATAATTTGGTCTATCAAGATGATACCAATAGTAAGAAGGTAAAATTTAGTGTATTTCATAAGTATAGGTTCAAGGGTAAAAGTTCAATGTGAAAACTTTAAACTTTTCACTTTAAACCTTTTGTTATAATTCTATTTTCATCAACAATTCAAACTCGTCCATTTCTATTGTTTTCCCATCTGGAATAACATCGGCGAGTGTTAGGCTTAACGCTTGCGTTTCGCTGCAAATATATTCTTTATTCGCAGTTAAGGCAGCGTCGATCAGTTCATTTTTTTTCTGAACCGTAATTTTTATTTTGTCCATTACGTCAAGTCCCATGTCTTTGCGCATGTTCTGTACACGATTTACTATGTCTCTAGCAATGCCTTCCTTTTTCAACTCATCACTGATAGTAATGTCCAACGCTACCGTCACACTGCCTTCGCTGGCTACCAACCAACCTGGAATGTCTTCAGACGAAATTTCCACGTCTTCCAAGGTAAGCGAAGCAGCTGTTCCATCGGACAGTTTTATCGCATAAGCGTTGCTTTTTTCTATCGCTTTAATATCCTCTTTCGTAAAGGCCGAAATCAACGCACCTACTTCTTTAAGTTTTGCGCCAAACTCTTTTCCTAGTTTTTTGAAATTCGGTTTTATTTTTTTCACCAATACATCCGAAGCGTCGTCGATATATTCTATCTTCTTAATATTTACCTCCGAAAGAATTAAATCTTCTACGTCCTGAATTTGTTTCCTCGTTTTGTCGTTCATCACCGGAATCAACACTCTAGAAAGCGGCTGGCGCACCTTAATGCTGTTTGCTTTTCTAATAGAATGAATCAACGAAGTAATTTTTTGCGCCATAAACATTTTCTCTTCCAAATCTGCGTTGATAGCCGACTCGTTCACTTTAGGAAATTCTGCCAAGTGTACGGAAGCGATTTTCTCTTTGCTACTGGTTTTAGTTAAGTCAAGGAACAATTGTTCGGAAAAGAACGGCGCCAAAGGAGAGGCTAGTTTTGCTACCGTTTCCAAACAGGTGTATAAGGTTTGGTAGGCGGCTATTTTATCTTCGTTGTATTCGCCTTTCCAGAAACGTTTTCTGTTTAGTCGTACATACCAATTGCTCAAATCGTCGCACACGAAATCTTCGATGGCACGGGCGGCTTTGGTAGGTTCGTAATCGCCGTAGGACTCGTCTACG
>JAYSUZ010000263.1:0-3215 GCA_043718845.1 Cytophagales bacterium | reverse complement strand
CCTCTTGTATTTTTGCCAGTTTAGTTACTTTCAATTGCTCAGAACCTTTTACTGTTCCTCCAATCATAAATGCTATTTCTTTTGCCGTAAACTCCATTTTGAGAGTAGTATTTTAATTGTTAACGAATTACAAAGATACATATTTAGGAAAGCATAAGTAGTGTTTTTTAACTATATTGCTCATTGCTTTAATATTTTGTAAGTCAGAAGCTTCTGCAATATCTTCGATTTTGCCACTCTTTCTTAAAATGTTAATTTTCTCAGAGCCAGAAACATACGCTTCGTTGTTAATTATTCCTTTGATTAAGAAATAATTAATTAAAGCACCCTTTAAATTTAACATCTCATTAATTTCAAATGTCATGCCATCTATTACACTTTCAGGAAATGGACTCGAAGAAATTGATATTTTGAATAATTTTCGGTCCAAAATTCCCTTTGATAGATAGGATAATACTAAATCGGGATGAGTTAGCCACTTTTTTATACTTACCCAAACATCATAATCGTCAATATTTAAAAATGCATCTAGGTAACGTGTATTGTTGTTGAAATTGTCTTTCGAAACTTGATTGAATAAAAAAAAGTCGAGTCCTGTATTTGTTATAACCGTAGCGTCGCCCATTTTTGCTAAATCTTGAGCTCGCGTAATAAGTTGAATGAGCATATTTTCAGCACTCACAGTGGTTTTATGTAAATATACCTGCCAGTACATTACCCTTCTTGCGATTAGGAAATGTTCGATACTGTAGATTCCTTTTTCATCTAAAACAAGTTGGTCGTCTACAATATCAAAAAGTTTAATAATTCGATCCGAACCAATAGTGCCTTCGGATACTCCAGTGTAAAATCCATCGCGTTTTAAATAATCAAGTCGGTCTATATCCAGTTGGCTAGAGATCAGTTGGTGAAAGAATTTTCGATGATAGGTGTCGCCAAACATAGCCAATGCTATGCTTAGATTGTTATTAAATTCGCTATTTAATACGTGCATTATTCGAAGAGAGAGTTCTTCGTGATGGATGTCTTTTAAGAGTGTAAACTCTAATGTGTGCGAAAACGGGCCGTGTCCTATATCATGAAGTAAGATGGCAATTTGTGCCGATTCATATTCCTTATCGGAAATTTCATGCCCTTTTAAACGAAGGTTATTTAACGCCAGTCCCATCAAATGCATGGCTCCTAAAGCATGATGAAAACGCGTATGCAATGCTCCTGGATATACTAAGTCTGTAAGTCCTAATTGGCGTATACGGCGAAGTCGTTGGAAATAAGGATGCTCTATGATATCAAAAATTAGTTCGCTTTCTACGTTTATAAATCCATAGATAGGGTCGTTAATTATTTTCTTTTTGTTCATGAAATAAGGATAGGATAAGGCAAAAATAAGCACTTACTTGATAAAATCTCATTTATGCGAAGGATTAATATACACATTTCAATGAGCACTAGTACGGAATCAATCATTTCTAGTGTTGTTTACACGTTACCTATTATTAGTTACTTCCTTGTTGGGAACTTTTTTTCCTTGAATTCTATTTATATTTTCACGAAATTGCCAGTTCTAAAATTCTAAAATAAAGTATTATGTCAGTAGAAAAAGTTCATTGTCTTATTATCGGTTCTGGTCCTGCTGGTTATACCGCTGCTATATATGCCTCTCGTGCAGGTCTTAACCCTTTGATGTATGCTGGTGCGCAACCAGGAGGTCAATTGATGATTACGAACGACGTAGAAAATTATCCAGGCTATCCTAATGGAATAAACGGCCCATTGATGATGGAAGACTTTAGAAATCAGGCGGCAAGGTTTGGTACAGCTATTCGATATGGGTTGATTGAAAAGGTGGATTTTACAGGACCTATACACAAAGCATGGGCGGACGATGGAAAAGAAATTCATGCCGATTCTATCATAATCGCTACTGGAGCTTCAGCCAAATGGTTGGGCATTCCGTCCGAAGATAAATTCAAAACAAATGGAGGCGGAGTCACTGCATGTGCTGTTTGCGATGGTTTTTTCTATAAAGGTATGAATGTAGCAGTAGTAGGAGCAGGCGATACCGCTTGTGAAGAAGCTGCCTATCTTGCAAAAATATGTAAAAAAGTGTACTTGATAGTGCGTAAAGAGGAGATGAAAGCATCGCTGATTATGCAAAATAGAGTGAAAGGGATCTCTAATATTGAAATACTCTTTAATTCAGTAACTGACGAAATTCTGGGTGACGATATGGTAGTAGGAGTACGGTTGAAAAATACACTTACGAATGCATTATCTGAAATTGCGGTGAGTGGTTTCTTTGTAGCTATAGGGCATCAGCCCAATGCAGGAATATTTAAAGGATGGTTGGATATGGATGCAGCGGAATATTTAAAAACTATCCCAGGTACTACCAAAACCAATATAGAAGGTGTATTTGCATGTGGCGATGTGCAAGATACGGTTTATAGACAAGCGGTAACGGCAGCAGGTTCAGGCTGTATGGCAGCATTGGATGCGGAAAGGTATTTGGCTGCAAAAGAAGTAGCAGTATAAGGAAAAGGATAATAATGGTAAAAAAAAGTAGAGTAGTAGTAGTACTTGTTTTCATAGTTTTATTCTGTTTTCATAGCGTAAAGGCACAAACAACTAAAACGAAAGATTTCTTCACTATAAAAGCCCCTGCGATTGAGTATTCAGCACCTAATCCAGACGACGTATTGTTTGAAGACGATTTGAGAGACACCTCCGGTACTTCCGAAAATTATGAAATGGGGCCTATTAAGGAGCCTAATCTATTGGAGGATGAAGAGGATACCGTTTTTTTTGACGATGGCGAAGGCGAATTAAGTGTTGTAGAGGTGGATGAACAAGTGAATTTGGATTCCAATTGGGTCACAATAGCTCAATATTATGCTATTTGGGATTCTAGAACTATAAATCCATACAAAATCGACGGTGCAGATTTTAAAGATACGGTCAATTTTGTGCTTTATGATTCTACCGCAGGCAGCAACTGGTCTATGCCAATGGCTATAAATAAAATAAATTCAAGATTTGGGATGCGTAAAGTCCGTTGGCATTATGGTACCGATCTGGATTTAACGGTAGGAGATGATATTACGTCGATTTTTGATGGTATTATAAGGATTGTTCAATTTGATGGTCGTGGATATGGTCGTTATATTGTTATTAGACATAGAAATGGTCTAGAGTCGTTGTACGGACATCTCTCG
>JAYSUZ010000262.1:0-3220 GCA_043718845.1 Cytophagales bacterium | reverse complement strand
GCTGAAGTAGAAATGGATAAACTATTAAATGTTCATGCGTTTGACTTAGATAAAAAGGCAGAACTTAATCCTGACTTTCTTATCGAAGAGCAACCTTTTGAATGGGGGGGAGTGGTTGAGTTAAACGAGTACGAATATCAATTGAATTTAACTGAAGGGCCTGACGAAACGATGGATATATTAATTCAAAAGATTGATTCCATAGAGAATGAAGCTACCGAAAAAGGGAGGAAACTCGCAATCATTCAGTATTCTGAAAAATCAGTTAAAAGAGAACATAAGGATTTTTTAAAAACAGACCGATTAAATACATTGGTACTGGATGAAGATAAAAACATATTTAAGTTAAAGGTGGATAAGCCTGGTCTCTATGCCTTTTATACGCAACACATGCCTGAAGAATTTAATATGAAAATTTTTCAGAAGGAAGTTGAAATTACTCCAATATGGCAACACGAATATGCTCATAGTCATATTCATGATACTACAGTAAGTTCTGTCGGTATTGAAGAGGAAGGTACTTTGGATATGAAGAAGTTAAATACTTGGTTAGATTTTTTATTAAGCGAAAGAGGTACGGATATTTTCAGAATGAAGGGAATATTAAACGTTGAAGGTGTGGAAGAACGTTTTATTTTCCAAGGAGTACATATGCTTTTTGATGCAAAAGCAGACCGCAAATGGAAGCCTGATGAACAAAGAAGGAATCAGGTAATATTTATAGGTAAAAATCTAAACAGGCAGGAACTCATTAGTGGGTTCAATGCTTGTCTCACTAACCCAAAAAAATAATTAATGAGTTTATTAGAACAATCCTTAGTAAACTGGGAAACAAAACTAGATGATTATATCTGTGGAGTTTGTTGGACTGGAAACAATAAAATTATTACTGCTGCGGACACTTCGGGTGCATTGGCTTTTATTGATGCTGATAACGGTAAAAATCTGTATAAAATTTCAGCCCACAGCGGTATTTTTGATCTTTCACAATCACCCACTTCTGCTATGGTAGCAAGTAGCGGGCAAGATGGTTCTGTAAAATTATGGAGTACGGATAATGGGAATCTCATTAGCACACTCAGAGCTGGAGAACATTGGACAGAACACGTGAAATGGTCGCCTGATGGCAACTATCTTGCTGCTGCTTCAGGAAGAATTGTAACGATTTGGGATAATCAAGGTAGAGAGCTTTATAAATCTGGTAATAATAATAGTACCATTACAGCACTTAGCTGGAAAAGAGATTCTAAGGCACTTGCTTTCGGATGTTATGGCGGAGTTACAATGATTGATGTTGAAACAAAAAAAATAGAACTACTCGTTTGGAAAAACTCTTTAATTTCACTCTCATGGAGTCCAGATGGAAAATTTTTATGTGCGGGTACGCAAGATCAGCGGATTCATTTTTGGGAACTGCCGAATAATCCAGAAATCGATTGTGAAATGTCTGGTTACACTAGTAAAGTGAAAGAATTATCATGGGATTCTCAGTCGAAATACCTTGCTTCTAATTGTTATAATGAAATTATAGTATGGGAGGTAAATGGGAAAGCCCCTTTAAAGCAAACTCCAATCATTCATCGTGGACATAATGTAAAAATTAATTCTTTGCTATTCCAGAATGATAGTTATGTATTAGCCTCTGGAGACGATAGAGGATTTGTCTTATTCTGGGACCCTGACGAATCAAACGATTTTCTTGCTGGAACAAAATTACCAGAAGCAATTAGCACAATGTGCTGGTCGGGGGATGATTATTCTTTAGCTGTAGGTACTAAAGAAGGGGCAGTTGTTTTGATTGACTCGCCATTATAATTTGTTATTACTTAATACAAGAATTGCAAAAGCCCTGCACCGAATAGTTATAAGATATCCCCTGAAATCTATCTGGAAGTGCTACCTTCGGCACGAACATTGGGAGGCAATAGGTGCGCTCACAATTGGTACAAAAAAAATGTATGTGCGCCTCTTCGTGCATATTTTTCTTTTTCGAAAGTAAGGAGTTATTCAATGCATATTTTATATTTTCTGTATTATCAAAAATTTTATGAATTAAATAATTTTCCTCAAATGACTTTAAAGTACGATATAAGGTAATTCTATCAAATTCTTCTAACCCTTCTTCTATCTCTTGTTTAGATAGAGCATGATTATGGTTTAAAAATAAAGCTAAAACTTTCACCCTTATTTCAGTGCGTTTTAATTCATTTTCAATAAGAAGTTCATTTACTTGCGCTTCTATGGCTGATTTTTTTAATAATTCTGATGCTTTTGTTATTTTTTTCTTCATGAAAACTGAATCTTTCCCTTTGTAAAAATACTATTTTTAATCCATTCTACCTTATTTTTTGTATTTTCATAAATTATATACGCAACATTGTTGCATTTGTTATATTTAGAGATATATTGCAACATTGTTGCAACAATAAGGAGAAGCCGAAAACCTTATCCAGAGTAGGCGTTTTTTATAATTCTTTTTAATATGAAATCTAATAAAAAGTTAAAACTAGATGACTTCAAAGTTCAAAGTTTTGTAACTTCTGATGACAACAAATTTGGTTCGTTGAATGCAGCTTCTATTGGAGAGCATCCTACGCATACTGTTAAATCAAAAGATACACAGCATAATTGCTGTTCCAATACAACTTGGAACGGTTGCAGTGCGTTAGCAGTAATTTAGTAGTATTAATATGGGGGTTCGTTTCTGCGAACTCCCATAATTGTTAAAATTGATGGAAAAAGAACTTTGTAGAATACATGATGAATTAATAGAACTGAGTGATAGGTTACTAAAACAGCAAATTTCTAGTACTTCGGGGAGTTATTGGCAGAATTTCAAACCTGTGCCGGGAGGTAAATTTATATGGGAAACTACAGAAACTTTATACGGCGGCAACGCTGGAATAGCGTTATTTTATATCGAATTATATAAATACACCAATGATCAACGCTATTATAACGCTGCAAATAAAAACTGTGATTGGCTAATTCACTATTGTAAAAATAGTCAATCTAATTTTACATCCTACTATATTGGAAGATTGGGTGTTTCAAAAGTTTTATTGGAAATGTATGGGTTGAACGAAGAAGAGAAGTATAGAACCGAAGCAATTAGAATAGCATTAGAATGTTGTACTATATTTCGGCAGTCTGCTCCAATTTGCGAAATATTGACAGGGGCCTCTGGACTATTGATAGGGCTTATTTTTGTTCATTCAAA
>JAYSUZ010000261.1:0-7084 GCA_043718845.1 Cytophagales bacterium | reverse complement strand
AATCAATTGGACGAAGTTGAATAACAAAAAACGCTGGACAGAAAAACAACGAACCGCTAATCGAGTAGCCCGACGTGAGCGCAATTGCTCGCGTTGAGGTGCTCACACCACTGTACGTAAGGGTCACGTATACAGCGGTTCGTTAAACATAGGACTCACTCGATAATAATATTCCTCCACACTTTCATAACCACGTTTTCGTAATCGCTCTAGCGTAATAGTAGTAGTAAGAATCGGACTTTGTGCAATTGCCCAACCACCTTTTCTTGTTCTACTAAATGCATACGCCTTTTCCTTCGGTACTCCGAGCCGAAGGAGGTTCTTTCGCTTTCGCTCTGGTTTCTTCCTGTCCACCCCAATACTATTCAAATAAGGAATGCCTCCCGTTTAGGATTGTTCATGGTTTAGTTGCGCATTGTTGAATAATATTCATGTTGTTCTGCCGATAGGCAACGAAAATGTAAGAAAACACAAGGAAACTGCTAAAGCCTATAAAGCTATTGGACTTAAAAAATAGCACGCCCCGAAAGTTGATTTTACTCCTTTTCCTATCCAAATACGATAGCTGAAAATCTATACCTGTTTTGTTGCATAGCAGCAGAACAACATGAATGTTATTCAACAATGCGCAATAGGGTTCTAAACAATCCCAAACGGGAAATATTCCTTATTTGAATAGCATTAGTGTCTTCACCAGACATTGCTTCTACGGAGCACCGCTACCTCTGCTGGTTCAAGCTTTTAGCTTGAACCAGCGGCTCGCTTACTTCATTGCATGCTTCACAGCAAACCAACTTGCGACTTGCTAGAGGTTATCCGATTCGGTTCTCTCTCTATAAATTTGCATCAAGAACTTCCCTCTTCATTCCCAACATCAGGAGGACTTGCACCTTACTAGTTAATCTTTCAAATACACCCCTATTGTGAATAAATACTACAGTCCTAAACCTCATTTCGTTTACCCACTAAGTAAAAAACTAAACTTGATTTTATCCTAACTATTCTTTAACTCTAGGGAGGTGCATGAAAGGACGTTGTCCATTCTAGGCACACAGCACCTACCCAAAAGTAGCGGTTCAGTGCTCCGCAGACACATTTGTGGTTAATCAAGCACTGCTTCTCTACTTCAACATTTGTGGTAAAAATTGCTACCTTCGGGTAGCTGCAAACCGTTGGCAGAAATGCACAAAAAAATCGTAAAAAGAAAAAATCTATTTCAATTGAAACATTTTTTGTAATTTAGCCAAATGGGAAAAATGAACATAATAGAAAATTACAGCAAAGACATAACTGAATTATGTAAAACACATAAAGTTAAATCATTGTATGCTTTTGGTTCAGTTCTAACCGATAAATTTAATAATGAAAGTGATGTTGATTTAATTGTGGATTTTCAACAATTAGATGTTCTTGATTACGGAGATAATTATTATGATTTAAAATTCTCATTAGAAAGTATGCTTAAGAGAAAGATTGACTTATTAGAACAGAAAGCAATAAAAAATCCATATTTCATAAAAACCATAAATCAAAACAAAAAACTAATTTATGGATAACGACATCAAAATTTGGCTATTTGACATTTTAAGTTCAATTAACGAAATAGAAAGTTACTATGTTGAAACTCCTAAAATCTTTGAGCTTTATCAAAACGATATACGAACAAAACGAGCAGTTGAAAGAAATATAGAAATTATCGGAGAAGCAATGAGCCGAATATTAAAAGTTGAAACCGAAATCAAAATTTCAAATTCAAGAAAAATAGTTGATGTTAGAAATAGAATAATTCACGGATATGATTCGGTTTCTGACGATGTAATTTGGGGTATTGTAATAAGAAATTTGCCAATTTTACAGAAAGAAGTTGAAAAATTACTAAATGAATAAAGGCACTATCTGCCAACATTTAGCCGACTAGCGAAAAATGCCCACAAAAAAGCCCAATTAAACCATGTGTTTAATTGGGCTTTTTTTGTGGGTCGGTGTTGACTGACACCCTTTGTCTGTAGGGGCTATAGTAGCTATAATAGCATTTATCCGTTTGTACTTATCCCTGTTTCTAAGAAACCCACCATGGCGAATCTTTAAGTAAAAAATTAAACTTGATTTTATCCTAACAATTCTTTAACTTTAGAGATGTGCCTGAAAGGACGTTGTCCATTCTAGGCACACACGGGTTTGGCAGAAATACGTGTGCTACCGAAATGGGAATCACAAATAATTTCCATTTCAAAAATTAAATTGTATTTTTGTTAAAATTATTTGAAATGAAAGCAAAATATATAAATCCATTTACAGATTTCGGATTTAAAAAAATATTTGGAGAAGAAGCAAGCAAACCTTTATTGTTTGATTTCCTTAATGCTATTTTGCCTGAAAATGACAAAATAGTAACGCTTTCTTTTAAAAATAACGAACAACTTGGACAAACTGAATTTGACCGAAAAGCTATTTATGACATTTATTGTGAAAATGAAAAAGGCGAAAAATTTATTGTAGAATTACAAAAAGCAAAGCAAAATTATTTTAAAGAAAGAACTATTTATTATTCAACTTTCCCGATTCAAGAGCAAGCCGAGAAGGGAGAATGGAACTATAATTTGAAAGCCGTTTATTGCATTGGGATTCTCGATTTTACCTTTGATGATTACGAAAGTGAACCTGAAAAAAGCGAAGTAATTCACACTATAAAACTTAAAAATCAAAACGGAAAAACGTTTTATGATAAGTTGACCTATATTTATCTTGAAATGCCAAATTTTAAGAAAAATGAAGTCGATTTGAAAACTAGAATTGAGCAATGGCTGTATTTTATAAAACATTTGGAAGATTTTCAAACCATTCCTGCCATTTTTAATGACGAAGTCTTCTCAAAAGCATTTGAGAAAGCCGAAATTGCAAACTATGGAGCAATTGAACTCGACAATTACGAAAATAGTTTGAAAATATATCGTGACTTGAAAGGAGTTATTGATACAGCTTTCGATGAAGGTAAATTAGAAGGCAAATTAGAAGGCAAATTAGAAATTGCTAAAAATGCAAAACAGATTGGACTTAACATAGAAGATATTATTAAGCTAACTGGATTGACAAAAGAAGAAATCGAAAAATTATAAATATTAGTACTTCTGCCAACATTTAGCCGACTAGCGAAAAAGAGTCCCACGAAAAAACCCATTACAAAATATGAATTATTGGCTCGTAAAATCGGAACCCTTCAAATATCATTTCGATCAATTAGTAAAAGATAAAAAGACTGTCTGGGATGGCGTAAGAAATTACCAGGCAAGAAACAACCTGAGAGAAATGAAAAAAGGCGACCAAGTGCTTTTCTACCACAGTAATGAAGGCAAAGAAATAGTGGGACTTGCCAAGGTGGTCAAAGAATCTTATCAAGATCCTACCACAGAAGATACCAACTGGGTGGTGGTAGAATTGGCGCCTGTGAAAAAATTTAAAAAGACAATTACGCTGGCAGATATTAAAGCACACAACATACTCAGTACTATGGCCATTGTAAAACTCTCCAGACTCTCCGTTACGGCTGTAAAATTGGAAGAGTTTGATTTGGTTTTGGCACTCTCCGAAACGTTTTAATAGATCGAGAAAACCACTTTCTATGGAAATTAACCACTGAAATAGCGGATAGTTCGATTTATTTATATACCTTTAACCAATTTAGACCCCATGCAGAAAAGAAATATAATTGATCATACGCTGCTTCAAATTACATTGGATAGGATTTGCCAGCAGCTTATCGAGAATCATGATGACTTTAAAGATACCGTTATTATTGGGCTACAGCCCAAAGGTATATTTTTGGCAGAGCGCATACAGAAAATAATTTCTGACTTTCTACAAAAAGAAATACCGCTCGGCATACTTGATGCAACGTTCTTTCGCGATGATTTTCGTAGAGGGGACGCACCGCTAAAGGCAAACACTACAAAAATACCTTTTCTTATAGAAGATAAAAAAGTAATTCTGATAGACGATGTACTCTACTCGGGTCGTACCGTGAGGGCTTCATTGGATGCAATGATTGCTTTTGGTAGACCCGCAAAGGTAGAACTTTTGGCACTCATAAACAGGAAGTACAGTCGCGATTTGCCTATCCAGCCTAACTATGTGGGTATGGAAGTAAACTGCCTAGAATCAGAAATGGTGCTGGTAGAGCTCAAAGAACAAGGGGTTCAAGAGGATAATATTTGGCTTGTAACAAACAACTAATCGAAAATGCAGCAACTCAGCGTAAAGCATTTACTTGGAATAAAAGACCTCACCGAAGAGGACATTCAACTTATTTTAGAAACTACCGCCACTTTTAAAGAAGTCATCAATCGACCTATTAAAAAAGTGCCTTCGCTAAGAGATATTACCATTGCCAATGTTTTTTTTGAAAATTCAACCCGAACAAAACTATCGTTCGAGTTGGCTGAAAAAAGACTTTCGGCAGATGTAGTAAATTTCTCCGCTTCGGGAAGTTCGGTAAAAAAAGGGGAAACGTTGCTGGATACGGTCAACAATATTCTGGCTATGAAGGTAGACATGGTGGTGATGCGCCATTCTAGTGTAGGTGCGCCACACTTTCTTTCCAAACACATCAAAGCAAACATAATCAACGCGGGCGATGGCACACACGAGCATCCTACACAAGCATTATTAGACGCTTTCTCTATAAAAGAAAAACTAGGTACGGTTGCCGGTAAAAAAGTCTGTATTTTTGGCGATATTCTTCATTCGAGAGTAGCGCTTTCAAATATATTTTGCCTTCAAAAATTAGGCGCCGAAGTGATGGTATGCGGACCAAGTACTTTGTTGCCAAAACATATTCGAGAGCTGGGTGTGAAAGTAGAATTAAACCTTCGTAAAGCACTTGAATGGTGCGACGTAGCAAATGTACTCCGTATTCAATTGGAACGCCAAACAATAAAATATTTCCCTTCGCTGCGAGAGTATTCTTTGTATTATGGAATCAACAAACAGATTTTAGATTCGCTGAACAAAGAAATTGTCATTATGCACCCAGGGCCTATCAACCGTGGCGTAGAACTCACAAGCGATGTAGCAGACTCTAGCCATTCTGTAATTTTGAATCAGGTAGAAAATGGCGTAGCGGTAAGAATGGCGGTACTTTACTTACTGGCAGGAGGCAAGGGATAATCCTTAATAAGGGTTGGTGAAATCTTAATTTTAGAGCAAAAAAAACCGGAAGCGGCAAACGGGCGTTTGCTTAATGCTTCCGGATCTCTCAACCAACTTTAAATGTTTTTAGTATTCTATACTGCAAATATACGTCAAAATAATTATTTAAACCAATACGGGCTCTGGTAATTTCATCCATCTTTTGTCCAGTAGCATATCGTCCTTGTATTCTTCTATAAATAAGAGGTTTTCCGTAGAAGGCAACTTCCCTTCTGTTCTATAGCAAAGTAGTGCTCCTTGTTTCCTCAACTGGCTGTCGTTGAAATAAACCAACCAGTATTCCCCTCTGTGTTCTTCTACTTTTGTGTATCTCATAACCTGTTAGTTTAAACTAGCATTGTAAATATACGCTGTTTGACCTTTATTTCCTGTTCTACTTCTCTAACGAAAAAATCGAGATATTATTTTTCATAGAAAAAATAAAAAAATAGGCTGTTTTGGTTCTAAAACTATTCTTATTCTAAGAAAAATAATTTATCAACAGGGAGCGATAGGTGCGGATTGGATAGACAGCATAGCGCATAGTTGAACAACTAATCCCAAACCATATACCTTAAAAAAAAAGGGTCAGAAAAACACCCGACCCTTTTCCTAAATAGTAATACCTATTAATTATTATATGCCAGTGCAAAGATCTTAGCAAAATCTTCCAATTTAAGTTTACCAATAACTGATTTCCCACTTAACTCATAGTCTTTAGTCATGTTTCCACTTTTCAAAGAGGCGCCCATTTCAACATAATTTTTGGCAATTTCTTCTGGCAAACCTGCGCCTACCATGGCACTTAAGCTGTCTTCGTCTTTAAACTCTACCCAAGCCAAGTCATTTTTACCAATGGCACTGCCCAATACTGTTGCTACTTCGGCATTGGTTCGCACATCGCTTACTACGTATAAAACAGAATGTCCTTTAAAGGAAAGCGTATTCAATTGTTCAAAGGCAGCGTTGGCAATATCCTCTGTAGCCACCATCACCATTGAAATATCCAAATTGTAATTAGAGCCAATTATTCCCATATTTTTTATCAGACCCAGATTGGCAAATAAATTCGCATAGAAAAATCCTGCTCGCAAATGTATTATATTTACTCCTGTCAATTCGTTAAGCGCTTGTTCCACTCTATACAAACCCGTTACGGGGCCACAACCGGCTTCAAGATGCGCACCTACACTGCTAAGGTTTACAACATTTTTTACCCCAGAAGCTTGAATAGCTTTTGCAAAATTTTGTCCAATCCCACCAATATATCCTTTCCAGTCGATTGCAGCCATGTTGGGAGGCACCATGGTATATACCCCATCTGCACCTTTAAATTGCGCCGTAAGAAATTCGACATCATCTACCGAACCGATTGCTGCTTTCGCACCTAATGCCTCTATAGCCTTCGTCTTGTCCAAACTAGAGCTAATGATTACTACCTCATGCCCTGCTTTTACCAATTTCTCAGAAAGTGGTTTGCTTATGTTTCCTAATGATCCCGTGAGTACAAATTTCATAGTTGTCGTTTAGTTAAGTTTAATTGTTAATTTTCTTTGCTTTTAAGCTATACAAAGGTATATTTGTACTTACTTAAATACAAGTACTAACCCTAAAGTAGGTATCATGGCGGCTGTAAAAATCTCTTCTACCAATCAAAAAAATAAAAAGGAAATACACACGTTATGCCCTGTGACTTTTACCTTAGACAAGATTGGTGGACGATGGAAGGCTATTATTATTTACAATTTACTGTCGGGTACAAAACGATACAGTGAATTAAAAAAAGCTATCCCTGCTATTACTGAAAAGATGCTCATTCAGCACCTGAAGCAAATGGAAGCCGACCAACTCATCATTCGAATAGCCAAGCCCGTAGTGCCACCACATGTAGAATATAGCC
>JAYSUZ010000027.1:0-4731 GCA_043718845.1 Cytophagales bacterium | reverse complement strand
GATAGTATTCTGCATTCAAAAATATATGTACTAAGTGCATTATACAAAATTCTTTATCGCCTCAATAATATAATCTTGCTCCTCTTTTTTTAAACCAGGATACAAGGGTATCGAAAGACATTCCTCAGAAATTTTTTCTGAAACAGGATAGTTGTTTGGTTGGAAATTTAGGTGCTTGTATGCTACTTGTCTGTAAGGCGGAATAGGGTAATGAACAGCGGTCTGAATTGATTTTTTTGTTAAGTAATCAATCAAACGCGTTCTGTTTTTTACACGCACTACATATAAATGAAAGACATGCATAAATCCATTTTCATAAGTAGGTGTAATCAGATTTTCTACCTCTCTAAGATTTTCTGTATAATACAGTGCAAGCCTTATCCGTTCGGCATTCCACTGGTCTAGAAAAGTAAGTTTCACACTCAATAGAGCCGCTTGGATTTCGTCTAGTCTAGAATTATAGCCTTGGATTTCGTTGTGGTATTTTTGTTCAGAGCCGTAATTTCGAAGCAGCATTACTTTCCTAGCGAAGTCTTCATTATCGGTAGTAATAGCACCGCCGTCGCCAAGGGCACCAAGGTTTTTGGTTGGGTAAAAACTGGTAGCATTGATATGGCCGAAGGTGCCTGTCTTTTTAGTATTAATAGCTGCGCCTACCGACTGTGCATTGTCTTCCACTACAAAAAGATTATGCTGATTTGCAATCGCTAAAATCGGCTCCATCCGACAAGGTAGTCCGTATAGATGCACCGGGATAATAGCTTTTGTATGGTCTGTAATTTTTTCTTCAATACGATTTGGGTCAATATTGAAACTACTTAGCTCAGGTTCTACAAGTACTGGAATAGCCCCGATTTCTGTTACCGCAAGTACGGTAGCGATATAGGTATTTGCAGGTACGATTACTTCGTCTCCCTTTTTTATATCCAATGCTTTGAGTGCAATTTTAATCGCTTCTAATCCATTGCCAACGCCAATGGTATGTTTTATATTAGAATAGGTTGAAAACTCTTGTTCGAATTTTTTTAACCGCTCTCCAAGGATGAACCAATTGGAGTCATAGGTCTCTGTCATAGCCTGAAGTGCGGCTTCGCGGATTTGGTCGTGTTGGGATAGAAAAGAGTAGAAGGGGATCATTTTTAACTACGGCTATCTTTTTACGTTGTCATTTTCTGAATAAGAATCCGGTTCTGGTTTTGGCGGAATAGAAAATACTTTTGCGAAAAAGTATATAGTCGCCCCTGTTACGATTGTAATCGTGGAGAGCATCATGATAAGAGCGGAAGTATTCATGCGTGCGATTATTTTATAGTGTATTTTTTCTTTTTTCTACCGGCTACCCAAACAAGGGTGCAAAGACCCACAAAAACGAGGAACAATAATAATCGTGCGCCGTTTACATAAATTAATTTTTTCTGCAATAAGGCTCTATCCGTGCTGTTCGTGGCGGATTCTATTTTTTCTAACAATCCTGTGTTCATTATCTGGCGGATGATAGAGGAGTTGTCCAGCGACCATCCTTCGGAAAATATATGTGTAATAGCGTAAGAGATATCGCCGCCTTTGGGCATTATAATATTAAAGAGAAATATTATAATTAGAAAGGTAGGGGTAATGTAAAGGATAATGTATTTGTAGAAATGAGGGATTCTCATGTCAGCACCTTTATGCAATTCGTTCCAGCTTTTATCAATGCCATACACCCATGCAAAGAGCACTACCTCTGTAAGTGAAAAGATAAAGAGGGAAACAGTGCCCGCCCAATAATCGTATTCGTCCAATACGCCTTCTTCAAAAAATAATACGGTAGGAAGTCCTAATACTAAAATAACCAAACCAAAACTCCATGCAGCTTTTGAGCGCGACCAGTTAAATTCATCTTCCATAAACGCCATCCAAGGTGTACCCATGGCGAGCGAAGAGGTGATGCCTGCAAAAAACAACAATCCAAACCACATTCCACCGGCTACAATAGCAAGTGTTGGTCCCCATTGATTAAAAAGATATGGGAGTGTTTTAAATCCTAGTCCTAATCCTCCACTTTGCGTTAGTTCTACTACTCTGTCTATGCCGAGATAGCCTATGGATATAGGGATGAGTATTGCACCACCCAATACTACTTCCACAAATTCATTCATCCAACCAGCAGACATAGCGTTTAGTGCTATGTCGTCTTTGGATCGAACATAAGAGGCGTAACACTGAATAGAGCCCATGCCTACAGATAGGGTGAAGAAGATTTGTCCTGCAGCATTTAACCATACTTTTGGATTCCATAACGAATCAAATTGAGGTGTCCAAAGGAAGTTAAGTCCCACAGTTCCGTCAAAGGAGGCGTTGTCTACTCCCGCTTTTACAGTGAAACCTTTATAGGCAAGGAATATTCCGAAGAGAATTAAAAGCGGCATGCCAATTTTAGCGGTCATTTCTACTCCTTTACTAAGGCCTCGAGAGAGGATGTATACATTGAGTACAAGGCAAAGCAAAAAGAAAACAACTGGTTCGAAAGGTATTCCTGTGGTAGATTTATCTAAGGATACATAGGTGTTGAAAAAGGCAGCCACTTGATCGGCGTTCATCGAATGGAAGGTTCCGGCTACGGAGTGGTAGAGGTAAGACATTGTCCACGATTCAATGTAGCAATAATAGGACGCTACAGCAGTGGTGCTAAAGATTCCGAATACGCCTATGTATTTCCAGTACCATCGCTCGCCCATTTTATCTAAGATGAATGGGGAGGAATGGTGGCCTTTCATACCTCCAAATCTTCCTACAGTCCACTCTATCCAAAGAAGCGGTATACCCATCAAAAAGAAACAGACAAGGTAGGGGATGATGAATGCTCCACCTCCATTTTGTACTGCTTGTACAGGAAATCGAAGAAAATTTCCTAAGCCAACTGCATTCCCAGCCATAGCGAGGATAAGCCCTATTCTACTTCCCCAAGATTCTTTTGTGGCACTCATTTTTAACTACTAGATTTTATATATTCTCTAAGGTACTTTTATTTTTTATACAAAATATTATTTTTGCATCATTATTTTTATGCCCTCTACAAAAGAATGCGGGGCATAGCCCAAAGCGGTTTTTGCTTTTTCAATTATAAAACCTGTACGAGGCGGACGTTTGGCGGTTTGGGTAAAGGTGGACGAATCTGCTTTTGTAATATATTTTTTATCCAAGTGAAAAAAATCAGCAGTAATGTTTGCCATTTCATAAGGGGTAAGCATGTCTTTTCCAGAAATATTGAAAATTCCAGTTGCTTCTTTTTCAATAATTAAAAAACAGCCCATTGCCAAATCTTCCGCCAAGGTAGGTGTTCGCCATTGGTCGTCTACTACATTTATAGTTTTCTTTTCTTCCAAACTTTTCTTAACCCAAAGTACGATGTTGGTACGGCTCATGTCTTTTACGCTTCCGTATACCAATACCGTGCGCACTATAGCCCAGCGCAGGTTGCTTGCTTGTATCAATTTCTCCGCATCCAATTTACTTTGACCGTAGAAACTGATAGGATTAGGAATATCTTCTTCTGAAAGAGGTCCTTTGGTGCCGTCGAAAATAAAATCGGTAGAGAGGTGGATGAAAAAGGTGTCGTTCTTTTTAGCCGCTTCTATCAAATAGTTTGTAGCGGAAACGTTGAGCAGCACACAGCCTTCTTTTTCTGTTTCACACTGGTCTACATTGGTCATAGCTGCGGTGTGAATAATGTAATCGGGTTTAAACTCAGAAATAACGCTTTCTACTTCCTTCGGATTGGTAATGTCCAGCGATTTGTATTCGTAAAGTATTCCTATGTCGCCTAATCTATTAGTTCCTTTTGCAGTAGCCAATAATTGATAACCTTGTTTTCCAGCAAGTAGTTGCACTAATTTTTGTCCTAATAAACCATTCGATCCAGTGAGTAGTATTTTTTTCATTATATAAAGTGTAGTAGATAAGATTAGCCGTTCTCGAGGAATGTCTTTTTATTTTTATAATGTATTGATTTGAAGTATATTGATTGTAAATGTGCACTAAAAAATAATTAAAGTTAAAATTATTTATCAACAAAAATATAAGAATTTGAATTTCAGTCTATTGAATTTTAAGTAATGAATTTATACAGCTCAGGCACTTTTTTAAAATTTAAGCTATTGTGTGCCTTTTAGGTACTTTTATAGAGCAATTATTGAGCGGTTGGAATAGAGTTTAGAAGGTGAAATACGTTTCCATAACAATCTATTGCGGTTAAATATCACTACTTTTTCTTTATATTTTTTCAAAACAAACCTGTATTTATTTAATGGTGATTTATTTCAATTAAATAAAAATCAAATAGT
Organism: Cytophagales bacterium; assembly: GCA_043718845.1. Classification (GTDB taxonomy): domain Bacteria; phylum Bacteroidota; class Bacteroidia; order Cytophagales; family Cytophagaceae; genus JANYCO01. The sequence goes on along the minus strand of JAYSUZ010000027.1, from coordinate 409 downwards.
TATATGTGTTTTTTAGGTTTTCAATCTTGATATTTTAGTGACAATTAGATATACCGATTACTAAAGCTTTCATTTGACGTATCTATAAAGTGTAAAAAATAAACACTTAAGTCCTATTGGTTGCAAACCATTGGATTCATTAAACTAAATAATCGTTTAGTTATATAAATGTTAATTATTATAAAAATTTTATGGAAAAGTATTACAACTCAAATTACGCAGTAGCATCTACTGGAAAAGATGTCCGCCAGAAACAAGCATGTTTCTTCGCTCGACTTTCTAAAATAGCGCTTGTCGTTATCCTGATTTTGCAATCGGGTGTAGAAGGTCGAGCGAAGAAACATGCTTGTTTCTGGCGGACATCTTTTCCAGTAGATGCTACTGCGTAATTTGAGTTGTAATACTTTTC
>JAYSUZ010000260.1:0-7096 GCA_043718845.1 Cytophagales bacterium | reverse complement strand
GCGGCTTAAATACTACCAAAAGCCCTTTTTTAGTTTTATCATTTCCATCACTCCGTTTATAAAAGAAAGCGGATGGGCTGGATTTCCTGGTACATATAAATCTACTGGGTACTTCTCAAGAAACGACCTATTCAAGGCTTTGCTCCCTGCGAATATCCCTCCACTTATAGCGTCTACGCCTACTACAATAATAACCTTAGGAGAAGGGATTGCATCGTAACATAATTGAAGTGCTTCGGCCATATTCTCCGTTATCGGCCCTGTAATAACGATACCGTCGGCATGACGAGGGGAGGCTACAAAATCGATACCATATCTACCAAAATCAAAATTAGGATTCGAGGTAGCCCCCAATTCCCATTCGCAAGAAGCATCGCCTCCTGCGGATACTTGTCTCAATTTAAGTGAACGTCCAAAAAGACTTCTGATTTCTTTCCTTACGATACTTTTATTTAGCGTAATTGCTTTATTTTCACCTTCTCTTATTAATAGTCGACTTCGTTCGTTCGTAGCAAATTTGCAATCGTTGGTGAAATGAATTTTATTTTCCGGACATTCTCTCGCACATTCATTGCATAGTACGCATTTGCCAAGATCTAAAATTAAAGGCGAAAGGGTAATCGCTTCCGTAGGGCAAATGTCTTTACATGCGGTACACCCTTCTTTACAAGGTGCACTAGACAATTCAGGTCTCCCTAAAAAAGACTCGGGCAATATAGGTGTGGTAAGATCAGGTATGAATTGTCGCCCTTGATGTTTCCATATTTTAAACACTTCAAACATAGTCGTACTTTTTATAAATCGTTCCCACAATATGAAAGGTTAAAACTTTTATTATTAATAGGAAAATCTGAAATTTCGTTATTTCTTAATGCCAACGCCAATGCCATCCAATTATGTAAAGAAGGGTCTTTGACTTTGTATTTCAGAAGTGCTCCCTTTTCATCTGTCAGTGCACAATGACAGATCTCGCCCCTCCAGCCTTCTGTAAGTGAAATGGAAAAACTTTTTGGAGCAAGTGGCACGTTGTTAACAGACCGTCTCGACACTTCTTCTTCAGGAATTGTATCTAGCATCTCCAACAAAGACCTTACATAACCAATAGAGAATTGAACTTCAAGATTTCGCAACATACCTCTTGCGTATACGTCGCCAGAAGAAAGGAGCAATGGAGTATAGTCCATATATTTAAAATAAGCGAAAGGATGGGAGGCACGAACATCTCGCTTTACACCTGCCATGCGAGCAGACATGCCCACTGCGCCAATCATCTCCGTCTGTAGTTTCGTTACGATACCTGTTTTTTCAAAACGATTTAAAACCGATGGTAAAGAAAAGACCTTGTCCGCCATTTCTATAAATTTCATTTCAAAATCATCCAATAATTTTACTAGTCGCTCTTTCAAGATGTTCGTAAATGGGTATGGATTTTCGCCAACACGAATCAGCCCTTTTGCAAAACGATTGCCACACCAAAATTGAAAATAATTAATAACAGGCGTTCTTAATGCGCCAAAAACCTCACTCCCTAATTGATAAGCCAAATCATGACAAAAAGCACTTAGGTCGCCCGTGTGTATGGCTATTCTTTCTAGCTCCAGCGCTAATGTGCGCAAAAGTTCAAGGCGAGGCGACACTGTAATTCCAGACAATGCCTCCATATTTTGAACAAATGCCAAGGTATGCCCCACTACAGTATCTCCTGCTATAGACTCTGACAGAACCGTGCGCTGAAGCAACTGTTTTTTTTGTAAATAAAGTTCTTCTACTCCACGATGTTGGTAGCCAAGTTGGATTTCCAGATGTAAAACATCTTCTCCTTGACAGAGAAATCGAAAATGACCCGGCTCTATTACCCCTGCATGAATAGGCCCCACACCCACTTCGTGCGTCTCCTCTCCTGTAATTTTAACAAACGGATGATTTTTTAAAAGCACAGCTCTATCATGTCTATTAAAGGCATAGCGCACATGCTTCAACCAAGGATGTCCAATAAATTGAATGCCGAAATTTTCATTTATTTCTCTTTCAAAAATATGGTACGATGGAACCTCTACCGTAATAGAGGGCAGTTGAATATTTTCCTTTTTTATCAATTCATAAGAAAGTAAATGAATGACATGTTTATTGTCATCGGCAATACAACAAATAAATTTCAAATGTGTACCCTCTTCGTATCCAAAATAGTTTACACAATGACACGCTTTATTTTTTGAGAATTCTAGTACACAATCATAAAAATCGTAATAATTATAGACTGGAATAGTTTCTATAGGAACATGTTCATTATTTTTTATAGTCAAGTATTTCATAACTTATCTTGGTAAATGCATTACGGCATCTTGCATAAATACTATAAGTCCTGAAGGTGGATCTATTCCAATCCAAGCCACCAGAAGCAATAAGATCACCTGAGGGATAACTTCGATATAAGTAGTTCTGCGCCTCGCTATTCGTTCTTCTTTCACGGGAATAAACAACAAGTCTAAGAACCGTTTTGCCATGTTCCCAAACATAAACGTCAACAAAATAAGCATCGGAATTAATACGATCCAATCTCCGTTGAGGAATAAAGATTTTATCAATGTGAATTCACTTATGCAAAGTCCGGATGGGGGCATCGCTAGAATCATAAAGAACGCTAGTAAAATCACAATGCCTCCTACGGAATCTTTCTTAAAATAATTTCCCAATAACGTAGAATCATCCGTTCGATACAGCCAATAAATATTTCCAAATTGAAAGAACAACGAAGCTTTAATAAACGAATGGCATATAAGATGTATTATAGCCGCCATATAGCCAAAATGCCCTAGACTTAAAGCTATCAAAATTATCCCCGCATGCTCCACACTAGAATAGGCTAATAGCCTTTTGAAATTACTTATTTTTAACGTATAAACCGTTGCAAATAGAATGGAGAGCAAGCCTGTGATCAACAATACTTTGTTCATCCAGTTATACAATTCGGGAGAAAGCGAAAACAATTCATAAAATCTAAAAATTGCCATAAAACCTACCACCGTCATACCGCCAGAGAATATAGCTCCTACATGCAAAGGGGCGGCATCTTTAGCGTCTATATCTACCGTAAACAAGGGCGCAACGCCTATCTTGACGCTAAAGCCTGTAAGTACAAATATAAAGGCAATTTTCAACCAAAGTGGCTCCATTAATGGCACTCCAAGCATCAGTGAAGAAATATTAATATCAGGATTGTTAATTTCTTGACCGGCTATCACTATAAATAATATCCCTACAAAAGCCAATGCAATCCCGATAGAGCAAACAAAGAAATATTTCCAAGCAGCTTCAAAACTCTTCTTACTTCTATCTCTATAAATAAGCATAGCAGAAGCAAGTGTAGTAGCCTCAAGGAAAGCCCAAAGCAAGGCTAAGTGACCCGAGATCAAAACGCCACACATCATACTTATTAGAATCATAAGTGCACTGTCGTGAATTGCGATCATCTTATAGGTTTCTTTTCTGCGTGCTGCAAAAATTATACTATGAAAAATGGTTGCGAATGCAAGAATTGTAATCACTGTCATAAACAAGACGGACAATCTATCTATTCTGAAATAATCATCCACTTCTTCCCCTATATGTTGGTAGCAAAATACATTCAACCAAACCTGCATGGCAAGAAATGGAATAAATAAAGAATGCTGAATGGATTTAGATTTAATAAAATACATACACCCGCACAGAAAAAAAACTAAGGAATAATATATAATTAATGCGTCCATTTAGTCTTTAAGATTATTAAGTTTAGCGATATCCAATCCCTTGTACACCTTGCTCATTTCGTTTACAAATACCCCTAGCAATAGAATCGTAGTAATAATATCAAATAAAATACAAAGATTAATCGCTATAGGCATCTCGGTGCCTATAGATAGGGAAATAAGAAATATCCCGTTTTCCAAAACCAAATAACCGATAACATGTGTTAGTACTTTTTTTCTTCTTATTACAATTAAAGCGCCGCAAAATATAGCAGATATAGAAGCCGTAAAAACGATAATATCAATAGCGTGAAAATGAAGTTTGCTCGCCATCAGAAAGGACAAAATGATAATAACAGACACCTTCAAAATAGCATTAAAACTTACAGCATCTGGATCCGTTTCATACGTAACCTTATTCTTTTTCGAAAGACTCATTAAGTAATAAGGCACTACGATAGCCTTAAAAATAAGTGTTTCGGCTAGTATGAATATAAGATTTGACAAATGAATTTTATCAAAATCCAATTTTACTATTGCCAGAAAGAAAAGTACTACGCCTTGAATAGCGATTAAGTTTACATAAGTGGCAATCCTGCCTGTGGTAACGATGTATACCAGTGTAAGAATAAATATTATGACGAGTGTGATTTCCATAAACTAACTAATTTTTTGTTGCCAAATCAAAATACCAAAAAATATTACGATAGAAATTGCCATGAGCGAGAATATAAATTGCGGATTTTTCTTCATTCTTTCTCTAGCCCTGAATGATTCGAGTATACCTGCAATGATAGCGATTAGAAACTGTAGGATAAAAAAGACTACTATTTCAACAAAAAGACTCATCGTAGAATTTAAAAAGAAATTACATATTAGCAACCCATACATCGCAAATTTTAAAGAGCTGCCGTATAGTATCATTGCTAAGTCAAAGCCGCTATTATCCAAGATCATCACTTCATGTATCATGGTAAGTTCTAGGTGCGTTTTTGGATCTCCGACAGGAAGCCTTCCGTTTTCCACCATCGCTATTTGAATAAGTATAAAGGCCGCCATGATACCTAACACCCACGAGAAATTACTTGTAAAATGGATATGGTTGTAGATATCATAAAAAGAACTATGGTCGGTAAACATAGCAAAAGAGGCGAGTAAGAGGAAAAAAGCCGGCTCGATAAGCATCGAATACAACGCTTCTCTATTCGCTCCCATACCTTCGAATGGACTTCCTGTATCAAGGGCTGAAATAACCATAAAGAACTTCCCAAATGCTAACGCATAAGCAAAGAATACAAAATCGCCTTTAAAAGACAAAAGAGGGGCGTAGCTACCAAAGGGTATAAAGAAAATTCCCATTAAAATAGAAGAAAAATAAATACTCGGCGCTATCTTAAAAACAAAACTTGTAGTAGTACTGTATATTGTTTGCTTATTCGTTAGACGCAAAATATCTTTCACATGCTGCAGCAGCCCTGGCCCTTTCCTGCCACCAGCAATAGCCCTCGTCTTGTTGAGTATCCCAACAAAAAAAAGACTGGCTACGAAAATTAATACAATCGTCAACATTTTATAATTACCGATTAAATATGATTAAATACATCAAATATGGTCAACAACAACATGACCGTAATAAATATGAACGCGTATAGAATATAATGCTGCGTCTGCCCATCCTGAACTTTCGCAAATACAGAAAGCATATTCGATAAGCGCTCTACAATCTTATTTATACCTTTTCCTTCAATAGGGTCCCCGCTTTCTGTTGTCAAGGATCTTTCTACTGGAAATAATTCTGTTTCTTGGTATTTCTCAAACTCCGTTTTTACTTCTACAATTGGCTTAATCAAATGTATAAGATTATTGGAATAGGATGCTCCAGTGTATTGAAGTTTATCGCTACTCCCAGTATACCCACAGCCCCAAGTAGGCCCGTACTGCACCGTATTCAAATTTACTTTCAAACTTCGAATGGCATAAACAATACCAATTAAGACCACAAATAATATACTAGCCAATCCAACTTGTCCGATAGAATCAAATTGAGGAATTACTTTGCCTGATGCTTCAAGAGGTAGGTATAGAGTTACGGCTCTTGAAATAAACTTAACAAAAAAATCGGGAGCAAGACCTATCGCTAAAATCATGGCTACAATTAAGAAATTGGGTAAATGCATGTACTTATTTACTTCCTTAGCGGTTGCGGCTTCTTCTGTTCGAGCTTTTCCTAAAAACATAATTCCAAACGCCCTAGTAAAGGCGAAAAATGCGAGTCCTCCTATTAATACAAGGGAGATAAGCGCCGCTAGTTCTAAAATATCCATACTAAAATCAGCATGCAATAGCCCCATCATTCCTGAATAAATTAGAAATTCTGAAACAAACCCGTTAAAAGGCGGAAGTCCGCAGATGGCTAACGAACCGACTAAGAAAAAAATTCCTGTTATCGGCATCTTCTTTAGAAGACCTCCAAGACGGTCAATTTGCCTTGTTCCTGTTTGTATATATACAGAGCCTGCGGTATAGAAAAGCAAGGATTTGAATAAAGAATGATTGATTACATGCATCAGCGCACCTGCAAAGCCCATAAAAGTTATCAGTTGACTTTCTTGAGCAATCCCTAATACTCCTAATCCTATTCCCATTCCTATTATTCCAATATTTTCAATACTTGAATAGGCCAATAGTTTCTTTATATCTTTCTGAATAGCGGCCTGAATAACACCGTACAAACCCGTTATCATAGAAATGACATATATAAATATACCAATCTCCAGCAAGTCGGACTCTACGTAGGTGAGCACTCTCAGTATACCATAAATCCCTAATTTTATCATCGCTCCCGACATTAGACCGGCAGATGGACAAGGCGCAGCAGAATCGGCATGAGGAAGCCAAGTGTGTAGGGGAACAAAACCCGCTTTCATTCCAAAGCTCAGGAAAAACATAAAGAATAAAGGAAAATTGGCATTAGAACTAAAATAAAAATGGAGTGCCTCAAAATTTTGCATCCCTGTCTTGTTATAGAGCCAAACCACTGCAATTGTTAACAACACTACATTAACATGCATCTGTATAAAGTAATTCAATGCCGCTTTAATATTTACAGGATTCTCTGATTCAAAAATTACTTGAACAAAAGAACACAAAGACATTAGCTCCCAAAAAACAATAAACGCTAATAAGTCTTGAGACATGCATACCAACAGCATTGAGGCATGAAGAATTGTAAAAGAAAACAAATGCAAACTTAGCGAACCGATATTCCCTCTGTCTTTTAGGTATCCCATCGAGTAGAGCGAAGAAGTCAATACTGTAAAATTTACCACAAGAATAAAAATGGACGAAAGCTCGTCAATTTTCAAATG